>CAZMCL010000062.1:0-8300 GCA_964564375.1 uncultured Methanoregula sp.
GACCTTTGAGAATGTGGTCATCCCCCTCAAAGAAGGAATCCGGGTTTCCGGTGAATATGCAGCCGGAAACTTCACTGCACGCTTTGATGAGAAGATCAAGATGCGGGGAGATTTCAAAGCGTTCCGCGATTCACTTGACCGTGTCGGGACTGATATCTCCGCGTCCATGCTCTCCATCAACCAGCAGGTGACCAATCTTGCAGCGAATACCGAGGAGGCGAATGCCAGCATCCAGGAAGTATCAGCCGGTTCCAACCAGTGCGCAATAAATGCCTCGACCGTGAGCGAGAATGCGGAGAATACCACCAAAGGCATGCAGCAGGTACAGCAGGCAATGGACGATCTCTCCCGTGCCATCCAGGAAGTTGCACTGAAATCCGAATCCGTTGCCCAACTGGTAACCGACACAACGTCATACAGCAAAAACGGTATGGACCTTGCCCAGAAGACCGAGCAGGGAATGCAGGGCATCACCAGGTCCTCAAACGACGTTAACCAGATCATCCTTGAGATCAAGGGACAGATGGACAAGATTTCCGAGATCGTAAACCTCATCACCGATCTCGCCAACCAGACCAACCTGCTTGCCTTAAATGCGGCGATTGAAGCCGCCCGTGCCGGTGAAGCCGGGCGCGGGTTTGCTGTCGTGGCAACGGAGGTCAAGTCACTGGCTGTTGAGTCCCGGGCATCTGCCGAGCGGATCTCCGACATGATCGAGAACCTGCAGAACCAGACAAACAATGCTGTTGAAGCAGTCTCTGCCTCAAACCATGGCGTCCGTGACGGCAGCCTTGCTCTCCAGGAGACAATTTCAAGTTTCAGCCAGATCGTCGGTTCGATCGATAAGATCAGCCAGAACGTGACCGAAGTAGCAGCGGCAGCAGAAGAGCAGGCGGCTTCCATCGAGGAAGTGGCAGCCAGCGTGAGCGAAGTCATGAACCTCATCGAGAACAGCTCGCGGGAGGCACAGGACTCTGCAGCAGCCACAGAAGAATCGAGCGCGGCTGTTGACCAGATTACCCGCGTTGTCGGGAACATCAACCAGATCGCAGAGAAAGTATCCCAGGAAGTTGCAAAGTTCCGGTGCTGACCGGGACATTATCTCCCCTTTTCCAGGAGGGATCTATTATCTTTTTTACCTTGTAATCAGATCATTCATCTATGTCTGCCCGGTGCCGCGCTCTTTGCTCCTGTTGTATCCTGCTCGTCCTGCTCCTGCTTGGCGCGGGATGCACATCTAATGCGGTCGGGGATGTGGCGTACAGAAACGGCACCATTTTTTTTCCCGTAACCTGTAGCGGTGAGCCAGGGGACGCATTTGTCCAGGTGACCGTGTACGAGATTAAGAACTTTCACCAGCAGGAGTTGACATTCCTCCAGGTACCGGTCACCCTGAAGCCGGGAGAAAATGAAGTGACGGTTCCGATTACACTCCCACCGGGCGCATACAAACTCTATGTCTATATCTTAACTCCCGGCGAGCGCCAGACCGCAACAATCCGGGACATCGTGGTGTGATCTTTTATGGAACCTGACATGACGAACCTGATACCGGCAGCACGGGGCATGGCCCCGGCTGATCTGGTTTTGAAAAACGCGACTGTCTTCAACCCGTTCACCTGCGCGTGGGACAAGGGGGATATGGCAATCAGGGACGGCATCGTTCTCGGAAGCGGCAATTATTCCGGTGCAGTTGAACAGGATATAGCCGGAAAGTATCTCGTGGCCGGCCTGATTGATGCGCATGTACACATCGAGAGTTCGCTCCTCACGCCAAAAGAATATGGCCGGCTTGTTGCCCGTCATGGCACAACCACCGTGATTGCCGACCCGCACGAGATTGCCAACGTGGCCGGCACTGCCGGGTTGGAATTCATGCTCGCGGAAAGGGAGGGGGCTGCAATCGATATCCGGTACATGCTCCCGTCCTGCGTCCCGGCAACCCCGCTCGATGTGGGCGGGGCAGTCCTCGGTGCCACAGACCTTGCCGGTTTTGCCGGCCGCGACGGGATCCTCGGGCTTGGGGAGATGATGAATTTCCCCGGGGTTCTTGCGGGCGACCAGGAGGTTATGAAAAAGATCGGGATCTGTCCAATCCGCGACGGCCATGCCCCATTTCTCACCGGCAACGACCTGAATGCCTACATCCTTGCCGGGCTCCAGAGCGATCACGAGTGCACGAACCGTGCCGAGGCCGAAGAGAAACTGAAAAAAGGGATGTACATTTACCTCCGCGAGGGTTCGACCGAACGCAATATCGAATCTCTTGCACCGCTGGTATCACCGCTGACTGCCCCGCGGTGCTGTTTTGCGACAGACGACTGCCATGCAGACCTGCTCATGAATGACGGCCACATTGACCGCTGCATCCGGCGGGCGATTTCCTGCGGCATTCCGGTCGAACTTGCCCTGCGGATGGCAACCCTCTCCGCGGCGGAACGGTTCGGGCTGCATGACCGTGGCGCACTCGCGCCCGGGCGGAGGGCAGACTTCTGCGTGGTGAGCGACCCGAAGAAATTTGTTGTCGAACGGGTCTTTACCGGAGGCCGGGAGTTTTCCGGTTTCACCCCGGCACCGGCAAAAGCCCTGCCGGTATCGTTCCAATGCACCGTCCCGTCTGCCGGGGATATCCGGATTGATGGCGGGGGGACTGCCCGCGTCATCGGCCTGGTGCCGCACCAGATTGTGACCGAATCCCTTCTGCGGGAATGGGACGGGGCAGCCCGGCCGGGCGACGATATCCTCAAAGTCGTGGTCTGCAACCGTTACGGCCGCGGTACGCGTGGCGTCGGACTGGTCCATGGATTCGGGTTCACGGAAGGGGCAATCGCCTCAAGTATTGCGCATGATGCCCATAACCTTGCCGCTGTCGGAACCAGCGATGACGCCATCCTCCGGGCAATCGCAGAAGTTGTCCGTATGGAGGGCGGGATGGCTGCCGTCTGCGGCGAAGAGATTGTGAGCCTCCCGCTCGATTGTGGCGGCCTGATGTCGACCCTGACGTACGAGGACGTTTTCAGCCAACTGCTCACCCTGCAAACCGTGACCGGAAAAATCGGTGGGATCGACGACCCGTTCATGTACCTCTCTTTCCTCTCGCTCACTGTGATTCCCGCCCTTCGCATCACAGACCGCGGGGTCTTTGACTGCAGGGAGTTCAAAGACGTACCGCTGTTTATTGAGGAATGACTATCGTTACGAGAATGCAAGGATAAGAACTGCCCCAAAAACCATCATGCCCGCGCCGGACACCCGGCAAAGGATCTCTTTTTCCTGAAAGATAATGGTCCCGTACAGGACAACCAAGATAATGCTTAGTCGCTTGATGGCGATTACGTATGGCACGATCTGGATGAGATAGGCCGTGTTGATGCAGACTGCTTCAATGGTGATTAAGATGGCGGTCATTACCCCGGCACCGATAAGGTACCATGGTGTGGCCGGTGCGTCCCTTCCTTCTGCCGGACAGTGGGGCCTGAGTGCTGCAGGGAGCAACCCGTGATCTGTCAGGACGGCGATGATCCCAAACGAAATGCCGAGCATGAGAAACACGATGCCGGGGCCGAAGACGGCGTTGGTGTTTAAGGCAACCATCTTGTCAAAGTTGATTGAAATCGAATACAGGAATGCAACACCGAGCATGGCCATCACGCCCGGATGGGAGATCATGGCGCGGAACGGGTCGCTGAGGCGCTTGTGCTCAACCGCAGTGTTCAGAACATAGGAGCCGGTAACGATTACAAGGATGCCAAACGCTCCTATCGGGGAAGGGATCTCTCCCAGCAGGAGCGCTGCTGTGCCGACTAAAAAGAGCGGTGTGAACGAGAGCATGGGGATGGCAAGCGATATATCGGAGGATGAGAGGGCGCGGAAGGTGAAGGTGGTCCCAAGGATATTCAAAAACGTGGTGGCAAGGGCCGCGAACAGGAACCCAGGACCAATGACAGGGATCCCTTGAAAAAACGCGAGTGTCAGCAGGAAGAAGGAGGTGAAAAGAAATCCAGAACAGGCAAGGACGTGGGGGTCCAGTCGCATCAGGAACTTTTTGTTGGCAATGAAATACGCGGCATTTGTGCATGCCGCGGTACCGCTTAATATGGCCCAGAACATAGAACGAAGATCCTGAACTGGATTATCACCCTCCCTTTATTTCGAGTTTTTGCTGCCGGGAATGCCAGTAGAGTCCAGCTGGTCATATGCCGATGATCCACTCATCGGTCCTCATCACCTGCGAGAAGCGCATCTGCTGGGTTACGAGAATTGCCCGGTGGAGATCGGCATCGCTGATCGACCCGGCCGTGTTGGTAACGGCAAGCGTCCCGGTCGCATCCGACAGGAAACTGACCGTATAGCCGCGGTGGAAGGCCTGCCTTGCCGTGGTATCGCAGCACATCTGCGTCATGTAACCGGCGATGGTGACACTTGTGATATCCTTCTCTTTGAGCCAGCCCTCAAGGCCGGTGCCGGTAAAACTGCCGGGCATGTGTTTTTCGATCACAATATCCGCGTGCCGGCGCTTGATCTCATCGTGCAGTTCCCAACCGGGCGTTCCCTTCCGGAATGCCGGGGACTCGGGACCGGGATTCGTGTGCTGGATTACAGCAGTCGGAACATGGGAAGCATGGGCCCGGTCCATTGCCTTTAAGATATTCTCAAAACTCCCCGGTGGGTACGTGACCGGGAGTTTCCCGGTGAAATACTCGTTCTGGACATCGATGACAAGTAACGCCTGTTTCATGATCTGTTCCCCAGGAAAAATGTCCGCCGGTCAATTTCCATTTCGAAAAATTCTACCGGTTTTCCCAAAATCTCTTCAGTACATTCACCGGTTGGAGCGAATCTGAACGAGGCGTACAATGCCTGTGCCCGGAGATTGTTCTTCCGCACGATAAGCCGTACTGATGTGATACTCATATCGGCAAAGCAGTACTCGAGCGTGCGGCGCAGAATTATCGTGCCCGATCCTTTTCCAATCCGCATCGGGTGGAGTGCTATCCGAAACTCTGCACTCCCGCGCCCGTCCCGAAAGAGAATGGAAAAACCCAAAACATCGCCGTGGTCCATTGCTACAAGAATGATTGATCCTTGTTTTTTCCCGTACTCGTCAAGCCAGCCACCGTCGCGCAGGCAATAGTCCAGTTCAGCAAATTCCAAAGGGTACTGCGGCCAGGACTTTATAGCCGGGATATCCTCGTTTCGGATAGGGCGGAGCGTGATCATGGATGTATGTACCATTTGCTGTAATGGAAGAAAAACACCCACAGGGGGCCCGGACCGGATGGCAGCTGATAGGCTATGCCGGGCCCTCATCGGTGAGCAACCCATTCCCCGCCGGGAATTTCCCGTACCGTCCCGTACCCCAGCGAAACCGATTGCCCTATGCCAAGATAGTCCGGGATGCGGAGATTGGTCTGGAATTTTCCCATGAACACGATGACATTCTCGCGGTCGATCCGTTCCCGTTTGAACTTCACATGTGCCGAGCAGGTGACCGGTCCGGAAAGCGGATAGTCAAGAGATTTGGCCAGCGTTGTCAGGTGGCGGGTGAGAAGGTCCTGCATGAATGCGTCCCGTGCAGGCTTCCCGCTCAGGTCATAGAACTTTTTTGCGTATTGCTGGTTTAAGGCCAGCCATGGCGTTTGGAATTCATACTCGTGCATCGCACCATCGATCCCAAACACCTCGTTTCGTATCTCCGGGTCCCGGGAAGTGATTGTGCACGGAATGTCACCTGCTTCGAGCTCAGGAGTTCCGTTCGTAATCTGCCAGAGGAATCCTGCGCCCTGGCAGATCCCGATGAGCACCAGTTCACCTTTTACCTGCTTGCACTGGAGGGCAGGATATCGGTGGAGGATCTTTCCCGCAGGATCACCGGAAGCTGCGGTTCCCGGGTGCTTCACCAGCTGCCGGACCAGGGCCGAACGGAACGCCGTAAGGGAGAACTGGAGCGGGTTTACCGGTTCGAGGGTCAGGGAAAACATGCGGAGGATCATAATGGGTGCTCTCATACTACAGGGGGTTTTTAAGAAAATAAGGAATTGCCTCTTCCGGAAGGTCTCGACCGGCTGGGAATCGAAGATATTATGATAAATAGACCGAGAAACGCTTGAGCGCGGTGGCTTTCTTATCAGCGTCCGAGATCCCGATGAAGAACTCTCCCGTAGCCTGGATCTCGCCCATCGCGCTCCACGTGTTGGTGCCGCAGGAACCTTCCTCAACATCCGTGGTAAACGATCCCCGGGGGTCAAGCGAGGAGGCCTGATTGCTTTCAAGGACCGAGAAGATCGTGTACCGCAGTTCCTGCCCGGCCTGGAGGTTTGTTGTCCCGGTTATCGTAAACGGGCGTGCGGCATACTGGTCCCCGATGGGATCGATTTTTATCCACGGGGCTTCATCAGTCCCGTTGACCACGGGGCAGGCAGTCGGGGTCGGCGCCGGTGTCGGCACCATCCGTACCAGGATATCGCGTTCGACCCCGCAGTCCGAGACAATGCGGTACCGGCCAGCCTCCCAGCCGGTTGTAACGAACCGGTACACCTGCGTTGACTCGCCATTCTGGAGATACGTGGTGTTACCCTTCACCGCAACCTCCGGCCCCATCTTCGTTGCCCACCGACCGGAACCGGTCTGGAAGATGACGCGGAAGTCCGGCGGGGTGTTGGAGCATTCAAGCGGAAGGAGGCCGTTGTTGGTGATATCAAACTCGACAACTTCGCCCGCGTTATACACGTCCGAGTCCATCCGTATGTAATCCGCAGTCGCGTCCGGCTGGGAGATGGTCACCTGGTAGCTCGATACGATCTGTTTTACATCCGGTGTGGTGTTGGCATCGGGCGCTTCATCGTCAAAGAGGGACGTGCAGCCTGCGGTGAGGAGGAGACTGATGAGGAAAATGATAAGCAAAGTGTGGAGCGGGTGCGGCATGTGACGTATTCAGATGGGAGGGTGTTTGAGAAAAATGTAGTGATGGGTTTTGCCGGAGGATTCGGGGTCATTTGGCGCTGCCAGCACCACGCACAACGACGCCGCTGCGCTCACAGGCCGCCAGCGTTTCTCAGAAAAATTCGGGCGTTCCATCATAGGATAAAGAAAACTTATGTCCGGGCAGGGAAACAGGTTGTGAAATATTTTTATTTGCGATTGTTAAAATCCGGCAAGCTGATTAACAGAAAATAACTCCAACCATATAATCTGGATATCCAGTTCATCCCATCAGAACAATTGCGATACCTGCCGCCGCTCCGGAGGGCGCCTTTGCGGCGGCCTCAATTACCGGATCTTTCAAAAACCCGGAGAATTTTCGTTCAGGAAAAATCTCACAATTTTTTTCAAAAAAATTTTCAAAACATTTAACAAAATTATCCCGAATATTTTCAAAACTTTTCGCAACACGTACCGGTTTTTTTAAAAATCATTTCCCGGTTTTTTTTACCCTGCCAAAATCATTTGAGAAAAACCTGACGCTCCCGGAGCCTCGCACCCACAAGCTCGTGGCATCAGCACCCAGTTAGGAGGATTACGTATTACCAGTAACCGACCTCGTCCCATCATACTGCGCCCCGTCCCCCAGCGGGGGACTGGCGGCACAAGAGGGGGGCATCATTTCCAGAAAAATTTTGTTTTTCTCCAGAACGAAATTTTTTCGAAAACTTTTCCGGTTCTGTCCGGCAGAAAAACAACATAGAAGACCCCCCGGTATCTCAAATTATCCCGACCTCACGTCGAAACCGGACGTAACCAGAGCTGAAAAGCCACTACTAAGAATGTGCAGATCCGGCCATACAAATTGACCCGTCTGCGGGTCATCTGACCCGCAACTTCGGGCACCCGAAAACAATGATCGAAAACAGGGATTCTTTTCGATCCGGCCCAGGGTACTGCGATCCATCCTGGGATCGGCCCTCCAATTGCGCCCAATTAGACATTTTTTGTTCTCTGGCGTGGGAAAAACCAATCGGAACCCGTATCGGGCAGAAAAATCTCGACAACGCACTCGTTTTTTCGAATTAAGCACTTTTTTGGGTACTGATGGGGGGCCCTGGATAGTAGTCTCCGACGAAAGAGTAAACGTGGCGGGAATGCAGGTCACCTGAGGTGATCGCGACACGTCGGTACCGACGGAGAAAACCCTATCCCCAAAACAGGCCTTCCTTTCAATCGACCCCTCCTTACCCCCCAGCCCCCATGAGATCGGCGAATGTAATAGGATTATTTAGGATTTACATCGCCGCGTAAAATTGTCCGATTGGCGTGAATCGTGCGGAAATTGCGTATTTCCAAAACACTTGTACATAAACCAG
>CAZMCL010000063.1:0-8116 GCA_964564375.1 uncultured Methanoregula sp.
GCGTTCCTGCGGTCTCGTCCATGAAGTGGAGTACCGGTATCACGGCAATAGTGAGGTGCAGCGCACTGCAATTAAGCGCCGGAAGGATCGTGAGTGCCAGCAGGAGCAGGGAGAGGATCAGGGCCGTCTTTTTCCGGGACCAGGGGGTGGCCCCGCAGACTGCCGCAACGCAGACTTCGAGGCAGGCAACGGTGGTTGTTATTGCGGCTGAGAAGAGGAGGGCGAAGAAGGCGACGGCAAATAACCGGCCGAACGGCAGGCCGGTGAATGCCACGGGGAGGGTGGTGAACGCAAGTTCCGCTCCAGCCGTAGGGGAGAGGCCGTACGAGAAGACGACCGGGAAGATGACCAGGCCGGCAAGGAGTGCGACCGAGGTGTCGGCGACCGTGATGATCAGGGCAGAGCGTTTTATGTCCTGTTCCTGTTGCATATAGGCACCGTATGTGAGCATGATGCCCTCCCCGACCGAGAGGGAGAAAAGTGCCTGCCCGAACGCGGCAAGCCATATGCCGGGGTTGGAGAGGACGGTGAAATCGGGCGTGAAGAGGTACTCCAGGCCGGCGGAAAATCCCGGTAGGGTGGTGCTGTAGAGTGCCATGATGATCAGGATGCCGATGCAGAACGGGACCAGCAGGATGACCAGCCTCTCAATGCCGGCCCGCACTCCTGCGGAGACAATCACTCCGGTGATGACAGTGCATACGAGCGCGAAGAGGACCGGCTGGTACGATCCGGTGAACGCGGCAAAGGAGACCGATTCCCCGGTCACCGAGAAAGAGAGATAGGCAAGGGTCCAGCCGGTAATGACAAGGTAGTAACTTGTGATGAGAAAGGAGACGATACAGATGAGCCAGCCGATGATGCTGAACCGGGGCCGGATCGCCGCAAACGCGCTCACGACCGTGCCCCGGAACCGCCGCCCCATCGCGATCTCGAGGATCATGAGCGGCAGCGCGAAGGCAAATACGGCAATAAAATAGGGGATCAGGTAGGCCCCGCCGCCGTTCTGCCCGAGAACCGCGGAGAAACGCCAGATGTTACCAAGGCCGACAGCGGCCCCGATGGCGGCGAGGATGAACCCGAGCTGCGATGACCAGCGATCGGTCAGCACGTCCGCCTGCGCACCGGTCATACACTACTCCGGAATGCACCTGCCGGCATGTTCCGGTTGCCCGGCCACAGTACTTTTTTTGGTTCCTGTCCTGTCACGTTATGTCCGATACCATAGGCCGGCCGTACAATTCCCGATATACCTGCGATCATGTAAATGAAGCAGATGAAGCCCGGAATGAAGGTAAAGAGCTGTTCTTGCAAGACAATACCCAGTCCCCTGCGTCGGCAGCAGCAAGGAGATGTGAGCAGGGTTACGGGAAAAAACTACCGTTGGAATCGAAAATGGAGATGTTATTTACCCGCATCGATGCTCATGCCTGCAGAATCATACAGGCACTCGTCTCCTTTATAGAACCAGTTCCGGTACACGATAGGGGTGATAATCGTCGTGAGCAGGCTCATGAGGACGATGGCGACATAGATGCCCTGCCCGATGATACCGGCTTCAAGGCCGATGAGTGCAACTATCATTGCCACTTCCCCGCGGGGTGACATGCCGAACCCGACAATAAGTGAATCCTTCGTGCACAGGCCACCCAGTTTTGCCGGGATCCCGCAACCGATCACTTTTGTCAGGATTGCGATAATGGTCAGGGCAACCAGGAACAGGAGGATCTCAGAGGTGACCTCGTGAAGGTCAGCGATGACACCCAGCGAGACGAAGAAGATTGAGGCGAAGATGATCTGGAGGTATTCTGCACCCTCCTTGAGGCTGTGGCTCTGGTGAAGCTCGACGTCCTTGAACGAGACCCCCGCAATAAATGCGCCCACAATTGCCGAAAGGCCGACTGCTTCGGCGCACATGGCATAGAAGAAGGCGAGCATCATGGCAAAGAGGAAGATGAACTCCGGGAATTTCCTGACAAATGGTGTAGAATCAAGCCGGACAAGGAATTTGCTGATAACGAGCAGGCCGAACGCTGCTGCGATAATGATGAACGCGAGTGCCTTGACGGTCACCAGCGCAATCGCCAGATATGAGAACGAACCCCCGACAATATCCGTGCTGATCGCGAGCACGAGTAGGGCGAGCACGTCATCAATTACCGCAGCGCCGATGATAGCTTTTGCCGCTTCTGTCTGGAGTTTTCCCAGTTCTTTTAAGACATTTGCAGTAATCGCGATACTCGTTGCTGTGCAGGCCGTTCCGACAAAGATTGAACTGGCGGAATCGAACCCGAAGAGGGTGGCGAGCCACCATCCCCCGATCCATGGAATGATTACCCCGACCAAAGCGATGGCAAAGTTTCTCGGGTGGATGATGTCTTTCATATTGAACTCGAACCCGATCACGAACAGGAGGATGACTGCACCCAGATGGGCGAGCCCGGCCACAAAGTCCGTGTAGGTTATCCACCCGAGTACACTCGGGCCTACGAACAGCCCGACAAGGATCAGCCCGATGACGGCCGACTGGTTGATCCGCGATGCGACAAGGTAGCCGCCTATCGCCACGAACAGGAGCAGGCTCATCTGGAATTCAGGTGAGGTGAAGAGGTTCTCCATCTGGAATAACTTAGGTGGTTGACTAAAAACGTTTTGTGTAACCTGGCGCTTGAGCAGGAACCCGGGGACCCCCCCACCCCCCATGAGGGGGGGTTGTCCGGTTTTAAAAAAAATATGAGGGGGGGTCCCCTGCATACCCCCCAACTCAATGTTGAGTATCGCTACTTTTTTCGCAACCGATCACCCTCCGTTTCGCGTGGAACTTACGATGACAACGCCAGAATCCGCGGGGTTCCCGAATTTGAGTAAGGGGGTCTGTTTGGGACAGAGGGGTGGGGGGGTTACCTGCTAACCCCCCCTACTATGCAGGAGGGGGGTTGGAACGGTTTTAAAATAAATGGGGGGAGGGGGTTCCCCTTTATCCTAAAAAAACCAGGTACCAAAACTTCTCTTCGTGCAGGTACCTGCAAAGCCAAATATAGCCAGTCTCATATCGGGTGTCATTACCGTCATTCACCAGGCAGGGGCAATCCCTGCTATGAGGATGACGCACAAAAAAGGAGTGTTACTGGGTATTGCCCTTCTCGTTGAGTTTTGCCGCCAGGATGAAATCGTTCAGGGTCAGGCCGCCCGCCATGTAGGTATAGAGCGATACCTCGACAAGCCGGCACTCTTTCATACAGATGTCTGGAATGTGCCCCTCTTCGGTTGCAAGGGCGGCGACCTCGTTGAAGAACGCGATGCAGGCGGGAGCATCCCCTTTCTCGAACGTCTTTGTTATATGACCGTTATTGAGCGACCAGCCCGGCACTTGTCCGAGGAGTTCCATCGCTTCCTTCCGGGTGAGAGGCGGCGAGCCTGCCTTATACGTGGTGCACTTCTGCTGTGCGAGTTCCATGGTTATTTCTTCGGTGCGCCACACCAAAAAACGTTTCTCATAAAAGCAGGGGGGGAATTCCCCTGATCCCGCATGTCTACGCGGGTGCTGTGGGTCCGGTTTCCCTATTGTTGTGCTGCAGCTGCATGACACCCATGATGACTGCTGACACCGGCAGGGCGATTACCAGCGGGTCGATGACTGTCCAGGGGGCGCCAAGGAGGGTTACCTGCCCGGTGAGCATCTGGCAGATGCCTAATGGTTTTGCTTCTGCCGCATGGACAAAGGCGGTCCAGAAAAACCAGAACACGGCGCCGGAGACCATGCTCCAGATTGCTGCACGGGTGGATGGTGTCTTTGAATATACCCCTACGGCAAATGCCGGCAGGAATGCCGCGGCACAGAGTCCCATGAACATCGCGGTTGCCCGTGCTATGATGCTGCCGGGAAGGATGAAGGCAATGATCAGGCTGATGATGATCATGACGATAAGGCCGTACTGGTTAGCCCGCAGGGAGAGAGCACACTCCCGGCCCCGGCCCCAGATGTCGCAGATAAGGGCAGTCCCCATGGCATGGAAGAGCCCGCTTAACGTGGACATGGCCGCCGACAGGAGGGTCAGGAGGAAGACGACAACAAAGATGTCCGGCATCGCCTGTGTGATGAAGAGCGGCATGATCGCATCAACGTTTCCTCCTGCAGCCGTGATCGCGATGGTGCCGTCCTGCTGGTAGAACCAGACATTGGAGAGGGCGCCGACCGTGAACGCGACGCCGGTCATCATCAGGATGAACGGGCCGCCCACAAGGACTGCCCGGTTAAGGGACTTGCCATCCTTTGCAGTCATGAACCGGACAATGAGCTGGGGCTGGGCTAGAACCCCGATACCCACACCGAGCACGAGCGTTGTGATAAGGGTGAACCAGATAGGCGAGCCGAGTTCCGGCATCGATGTCCAGCCGGTCATCCCCTGGTCGGCAAGGGCTTTTGGGACCATGTCTGCCATGTTGGTGAGCGCGGTGTTGGCTGCCGTGATCCCCCCCAGATAGACATAGGTGAGCACGATCAGGAAACTCATACCTACCAGCATGATGGCCCCCTGCAGGGCATCGGTGTACATCACCGCGATCAACCCACCGAAGAAGACGTAGATGGCAACGATCGCGGCAAAGAGGAAGAGTGCGGTGGTGTAGTCCATGTTGAAGGTCGGCTCGATAAACCGGGCCCCCCCGATGAGGATTGCTGCCGTGTAAAGGGGCATACCGATGATGATGATGATGCCGCTGATATATTGCAGGGGTGGGGATTTGTAGATCTTGCCCATTAGGTCCGGGAAGGTGATGGCCGAGAGGCGCTGTCCGATCTCCCTGGTCTTCTTGCCGAAGAGAACAAAGGCAAGAAGGATGCCTATCCCGATATTTAAGACCGTGAGCCAGATGAGGCCCATACCGAGGTTTGCTGCTGCTCCCCCGAACCCGACAATCGCGGACGTGGAGATGAAGGTTGCACCATAGGAGAGGGCGATGATGACCGGGTGGCTGCTTCTGCCCGCAACAAGGTAGTCCTCGGTGCATTTCGTCTTTTTATACCCGAGATACCCGAGGTAGAACGTCACGGCAATATAGACAAGGGCAAGGACAGTCAGGGTCAGGGTGTCAACTGCCATCCTGTTCATCCCCCTCGTTCCAGTGCAGCCAGCCGTATACGATACATGCCAGGGCTAATCCTATGGCCAGCCCATAGCCGAGCAATATCTGTGGATCAGGGATTCCAAGAATCATACGAGAAAACCTCTGGTAAACTCTCTCATCGACATTACACGGGGAACCTGCTGTATGAGGATCCCCTATCTAAAGAAGAATGCGAAGCAGGAGCTATCGAAAGAAACGGTAGAATATGCTCTCTGCGACCTCATTGTTTACCGGATAGTAATCTTTTTATTTTTGTATTTATGTGTTGTCAGTTGTCCCTCAATCTTCACTCCTGTACGATGTTAACATGTAGCACGGTCCACAAAAGACCTTATCGCTTCAGGCACAACCCTCAACCAGATATTGCTGTGGTTTCTGTATTCCCCGACCTGCACGAGTCCCTCCAGCAGGTCCTCGCACAACGACTCGAATGGACTGAGCTCCGCGATGTGCAGGAGCGGGCCTATTCGGCAGTAGCGGCAGGCAACGACGCCCTGATCATCGCCCCGACAGCCGGTGGTAAATCCGAGGCGGCCCTCATTCCGGTAATGGATGATATTTTAAAGCACGGCAGGCCGGGCGTGACCTGTATGTACATCTCCCCTTTAAAGGCGCTCATCAATGACCAGGAGGACCGGTTCCGGGCGTTCTGTATCCCGACATCGCTGTCGGTGATGAAATGGCACGGGGACGTGGCGAAAGGTGACCGCTCATGGAAAGGAGAGCCCCCGCACTTCCTGATGATAACACCTGAATCGCTCGAAGTGCTGTTGCAGGAGAAGACCCTTGCTGCCGATCTCCGGCAGGTGCGGTACATCATCATCGATGAGCTCCACGCGTTTGTGGAAACCGAGCGGGGTGTTCACTTAAAAGTCCTGCTGGAACGGATGGACCGTCTGGCAAAGCGGAAGCTCCAGCGGATCGGGCTCTCGGCAACCACGGGCAACCCGGCCGAGATCCTCTCCTGGCTCTCGGACGGGCGGCATGGCGAGGAACTTGTTGCCGTGCCCTCCGCCTCAAAGGAGAAGCACTTCCGCTTTATCGTGGAGCCGGAAGAGGACGGCCGGACGGAAGCACTCATCAGGACGGTTGCCAGTAAAAAAGCCCTGGTTTTTGTGAACAGCCGGAGCATGGCAGAGACGCTCATGCAGGCAGCATCGGGGCGGGTGCCAAACCTGCATATCCACCACTCCTCCCTTGCGCCAGCGACCAGAAAGGCTTCCGAGGAGGCGTTCCTTTCCCAGGACGGGGCATGTATCATCTGCACGAGTACTCTCGAGCTCGGGATCGATATCGGGGACCTCGATGTGGTGGTTCAGATCGGCCCGCCCAATACGGTCTCATCGTTCCTCCAGCGGATGGGCAGGAGCGGGAGGCGGGGAAAGGCGGCAAACGTGGTATGGATTGTGAAAAATTCCTGCGAGCTCCTCTGCAGCATTGCCATCATCGAGTGCGCGATGGAAAAGACCGTTGAGGATCTTCATCCGCCAGAAAGGCCCTATAATGTCATTATCCAGCAGCTCTTCCTCTACCTGCACCGTAAAGAGCGGGTTTCCCGGCAGCAGGTGGTAAAAGAGATCCTTTCATACCCTGCTTTCGCTGGACTGGAACAGACTGATCCCGACCGGATCATCCGTCACCTCATAGCTGAAGGATACATTACTACCGACGGCGAAATGCTGATGCCCGGGATCGAGGCCGAGCGGGTCTTTGGCAGATCGAACTGGAAAGATCTCTACTCGGTCATCCTTGGAGGGGGCGAGTATCGTGCGGTCACACCGGATGGCGAAATGGTTGGAAAGCTGGATGCGCGTTTTGTCAACAGCCATGAGGATGGTAAGGTGACGCTGGGTGGCAGGAGCTACTCGATGGTGAAGTGTGATGATGACCATGATCTCGTGGTCGTGATCCCCGGGGGTTCGGGATCATCCCGCACCTTCTGGACTGGGAGTACGGATGAGGGATACTCGCCGCTGGTCTGTTATAAGATCCGCGAGATCTGTGTCCGGGGCAGATCCGATCTTCCCCTTCCGGCGCCTGATGCAGAACTCCTCGGGACCGTTTTTGCCCGGTTACCGCAGGAACTGGAGAAATCAGGGCTTCTTGTCACCGAACGGAAAGGCGCCCGGGGCCGTGAGGTCCTCATCTTCTCGTTCTGCGGCAGCAGGTTCAACCGGGTCCTCTCCCTGGTCCTGACCAAAAAACTGGGAAGCGGGGCACAGGTGCGGTATAATGATTTCATTGTACGGGTCCAGCGGGCCGGAAAGGAGGGGGCTGCCGTGCGGGTAAATGCAGCTCTTGAGAGTATCCGTTCCATGGAACGGTCCCGGGTTGCATCTGCACTCCCCCTGCCCCCCCGCGATGGCTGGAAGTTTGCCCGGGTGCTCCCCCTGAATCTCTTTGCAGAACTATCAGCTGCCGATTATTATCACCTTGATCTGTTTCTGGAGATCTTTTCCGGAATGGAGATCCAAGTGACTGCTCCTGTTTCTATGCCCCCGGCTCCTGCTGCAGAAGAGTGATTTGCCACCCAAAAGCAAAACAGGGTCATGGCGTGGTAACCCGGCATCACACCCTGTGCACCACCTTTTTATCAAAAACCATCGAGATCACTCTATGAAGCAGATCCTCCTCCTTTTGGTTGTTGCATTTCTGCTGGCAACCTGCGGGTGCACCCAATCAGCAGCGGACGTTACGCCGACACCCGTACCCTCGACCCATGCCCCGTCCCCTACGTACCTCCCGACAACGGCCATACCGACCCTGGAACCGACATCGTCGGTGAATGACAATACGATCTCAATAGAAAAGGATGGGTTCACCCCTGCAACGATTAGCGTGAAAAAGGGATCAACGGTCCGCTGGGTGAATCTGGACTCCACTGAGGATCCTGCACTCTATAACCCGACCCACCGTATCAAAATCATTGGTGTGTACACCGCCCAGACCATCTCCCCCGGGCAGGGGTGGAGCTGGGTCTTTACCAATC
>CAZMCL010000064.1:0-7933 GCA_964564375.1 uncultured Methanoregula sp.
CGGGGTGACCATCAACAAGACAGCTATCCTCAAGCACCCGGAGTTCCAGCTCATAGCCGAACTGGGGGAAGGCGACCGTAAGCGGATGCAGGACGAGATCCTCCGGGACCTTGTGTCGCTCGGTGCAACGCTGGACACGTTTGGCGGCTCCAACAAGATCGTGGCCAAGATCGAGATCCCTGAAAAAGCCGACATCACCAGCCAGATCTCACATATCGAAGAACTCGAAGACCTCGGCTGGCTGTTCGAGTGAGACTGCCATTTCCGAAATTCTATTTTACCCGGATCCTATCCCGATGATCATTAACATGAGAGAATGAATCCTCACATGCGGGAGTAAGATGCCCGGGTTTACACTGCCGTGTTTTTTCATCTCAATAAAAAAATTTTCATGAAAGGCAGAACGGGTTTTTTATAAGGAACATTTTTTGCCCGGTCGATATCATAAAAAAATGACGCTCTTGGGGCTGTGCCCCGCCGCTGTGGCACCCTTAAGATAATGACGTATTACCAGTAACCGACCTCGTCCCCTCCCAATGCGCCCTGTTCCCAAATGGGGGACAAAGTGGCGCAAGAGGGGGGTTTCAGGGAAATAGAAACAGGATTTCCCATGAAAATTATGCATGTTTCTGATGATGGAGGTTGAGACCCCCATTCCCCCATTGGGATTACTGCCGCCGCCCCCGACGGGGCACCCCCGCGGCGGATCAAGATTGTTGAAAAAATTATTTGCCGATTTTCATGGTTCGGGTGCAAACTCCGGTTCATGTGCATTTCTGCACGATAAAAAAACAGGATTACTCAGGGAAAATACTCTTTTTTCCCGGGAATATACAGCGCTGCTGTGTACTCCTCGATGAAATCTGCATCCACGAGCAGGTCGATATAGACCATCATCCGTGCTACCCGCACGAGCTCTTCGCGTTTTTTGGTTGACAGGAGCGCTGCACAGGCTCCCGCTAAGGAACCATTGCCAATCGCGTGGAACTCTGCACGTGGAAACGCCGGGATGATGCCGAACGTGACGAGCTTCTTGCGGTCCGCGTACGCGCCAAACCCACCGGCAAGCCAGACATGGCGAATGTCGTTAATAGTGAGCCGGTATTTCTTCAAAAGCACACCGACGGCACCGCAGGCCGCTGCTTTTGAGTCCAGGAGGTAGGCAAGGTCCTGCCGGGTGATGATGATATCCCGGCCGGTCGCGGTCTTCTCCTTTTCAACAAGCACATATTCCAGGCCATCAGGACCGGCACGGACACCAGGTTTTCCTTCGACAATTCTTCCCGAAAAGTCGAGAATGCCGGCCGAGACCATCGCCGCTGCTGCATCGATGATGCCGGACCCGCAGAGGCCACGGGGGGGCTCGTTATCGATTGTGATAACGGATACGGCCCCGCTTTTAGGATCGATTTGGACATGGTCAATGGCCCCGCGCATGGCCCGTATCCCGGCGGTGATCCCGGCGCCTTCAAACGCCGGGCCGGATGCACAGGATACCGATGCGATCCACTCACTGGAGCCGATAATCACTTCTCCGTTGGTACCGAGGTCCACAAGGAGCGATAACTCTCCGGACAAGTGCAGACCGCTTGCCACCACATCGCCCACCGCATCGCCGCCAACGAAACGGCTTACGTCCGGCAGGCAGTAGACCGAAGCCTCCGGGTTCACGTGCAGGCCGGCGCTTCCGGCTTTGAGGATGAACGGAGTACGGGCTATCTCCGCAGTGACCAGCTCGAGGATCGAAGGGTCCCGGCCAAGAAAGAGGAAGTGCATCACTGTATTGCCGGCAATACAGACATCGCCAATTGATGTTTTGCTAATACCGGCCCCGGCAATGAGTTTTGCGATTACATCGTTGATGCTTGCGACTGCGGCGACTCTGAGCCGCTCGTTTCCACTGGCCTTTTTGGCAACCGCGATCCGGGTGAGGAGTTCCTCGCCATAGGTAATCTGCCGGTTCATGCAGGAGGCTTCAGCCATGACAGTGCCGCTGGTCAGATCGAGAAGGACTCCGACAACGGTGGTCGTGCCAAGGTCGATAGCGATGCCGTAGTTCTGTCCGGTAGTGTCGCCCTCCTCGATACGGATGATCTCCGGGTAGCCCGGTGTTGTGGAAACCGTGACCGTACGGGTACCGGTGGCCATCAGCAGCTCGTCATACTGGTGACGGGTCATGTGCGGCCGGGTACCGGCATACCCTTCCAGTTTCAGCGAACGCTGGCCGACCGGCAGGGCCTGCGACTGCGAGGGGTTGAAGAGATATTTTTTTACCGATGGCGAGAGGTCAAGCGCCGGAATGGTGTAATGGAGGAGGATCCGGGGGGAATCGATCCGGCTCTCTACGGGAATAGTGAACTCGCAGTCGCCCTGGACATGTGTCTGGCAGGCGAGGCAATAATGGTGAACGATCTCGTCAGCGGTAAGACGTTTGATGCTCGCGGGGGTGCCGATGTCGCAGGACCCCCGCACGTGGATGACCCGGCACTTGGCGCATTCGCCCTTGCCACCGCAGATACTCTCGACCTGGATACCGGCGAGGCGTATGGCTTCGAGCACGGTCGCTCCGCGGGGTACCGAAACTATCGTGTTGAGCGGGCTAAAAAGCACCGAGACCTTGTCTGTCATCTTCCAGCTTTTCCATTTCATGGTGATTGCACCGGCAATGACCGGCGCTTTGTTGCGGCAGGGCAACACAAAACCCGGACCCGGGCCCTGTGACCACCTAGTGCCAGCGTTCACGAAGGAACTGCGGGATCCCGCTTGAGTCCTTGGGGCCGACCAGGATCTTCCAGCCGCTTGCCTCTTCAGCCTCTCCGCTCAGCCGGGCTGACAGTCCGGGGATGACAAGTGTCGCATGGTCGACCAGGGTGCCAACCGCGTACTCCTTTATGGCGGATGCAATGGTATCAGCAGTAAAATACCGGCCGGCCACCGCGCTCTCGACACTGAGGCCGCTGGTATCGACCACGATTAAGTAGCAGTCCAGGTTTGCCGCCTTGATATCGGACTCGACCGTGAAATAGGTGAGGGCATAGTTGGTGGTGATGAGTACCGGTGATTTTTTGTCGGGGCGCCCGAATGTCCTGACCCCCGCCTCGACCGAGACTGGTTTTCGCGGGTCGGTGTAGATGTTGAACCGCCAGATGAGCTGCGGCAGAAGCACCCAGCCGTCCATGCTGTGCATGATAAGGAGGTCCGCGTACCGGGAGATCAGCATGGATGCAGTTACCGTCTCTTTCCATTTCAGCACATCTTCAGAGATCTCCTCACTGGTCCAGACGGTGAGTGGGACGCCGATTAACTGGAAGCCGAAGAGTTCATCAAACTGGCGGCATGCAAGCGAGCGGATTGCCGTGAAGTTGGCAAGGGTGGAGGGAAGCCCGGCATCAGCAAACGTACCGGGATCAAGGACAAGATCCTCAACACCATACGCAAGAAGCGTCCGGACAAGCGAGCGGAGGAGGGCAAGGTCACCCGGGGCAAAGACAGCAAGCGGGGCATCGTGGGCAAGTGCAAGATCGGCCATCTCTTTCCAGCTGCTTTCCATTGCCGCATAGATGAGGGGACGGCGTCCTGGCACTTCACCGAGGCCCGCTTCCATGACTGCCGGATCAAGGGCACATAGGATGAGGGGGAGAGGACTTGCACCGGCCACTTTTTGAACCGCCGCGGCAAAGGTTGCCGGATCCTTTGAGACCGACCGGATTGCGATGGCGTTCAGCTCGAGTTTCCGACCAATATAATTGTAGGAAAACTGCCCGATGGCGGTTACCTTCCCGATGAGTTCTGCCTCTGGCATCAGGTCATGAACATCGATTGCTATTGGCGTTGGGTTATGATACGTGAACTCGTGGCGCCAGAGCACGTACTTGCCGCCGACCGTAACAGCATGGTCGCCGCTGCCGATGATTACGGCACGGACCGGGGGCGTCATCAGGGTTGAAAGGGCCTCGTTGGCCGCGGTGTATTCTGCCGTGTGCAGGGGGGGGCAGTCATGAAGCACCAGCTCACCATTGACAAGACGAGTGGCAAAGGCCATGCAGTTGGCTTCCCCGCATTCCCCACAATTGGTCTTCGGCAGGAGCTTGTAGACATCGATCGGGCTGATCTCCTTGATGCTCTTCTTCTGCCTCTTGTTCTGATCCCCGGTCCCGTTCATAGCCGTACCCCCACCCAGTCGGCAACCGGTTCGCAGGGCACTGCCGGGGGACGGGCAAGGCGGCTGATAACATCTCTTAATGTCAGTACCGCGGCCGGGTGCATCATGAGGAACAAATCAACACCCGCAAGCAGGAGCGTAAGGGCATTGATGGTCTCCCAGATCGGGCCTCTCATTTCGCGGGGGCCGTATTCCGGGGCTATCTTCATCCAGGCCTCGCGGGCGGCCCAGGCATTGGTGGCAGCAGAGATGACAGGGTGGGCGAGTTCGGCATCGCCCATCAGGGCTGCATACCGGGCCCGTTCATGGATGGTAAAAGAGTATTCAAGACCGTACCCGAGCGCAACAGTGGTTAAGTCCATGACGATCTGCTCTGGCGGGATATAGTCGTAGAGACGCCGGTTGAGTTCCTTGGCATTGTTCAGTTCAAGACCGGTGAACGCAAGAAGGACATGCCCGTTATCCTTTGCGGCAGTAGCAACGCTCCGGAGGGTCTTTTGCTCTGCCATGTCAAGAGTGACGGAGTTTAAGAGGAGGCGCTCCCCGGCTGCCATTTCTGCAACTGCGGTGAAGACTGCGGCGTCCTTCTTTGGGTCCCCGCAGCCCCCGACAATGACCGGGACATCGACTGCCTGCAGGATCTCTTCAACGGTTTTTACCGCGGCTTGCGGGGATGTATCGCGGAAAAGCGGGTCGGTGCTCATCAGGTGGATAGTGACAACATCTGCGCCGAATTTATTCACGTTCATCTTTGCCCATTCGGCAGGCTGGTCCATCACTTCAGCAACGTTCTCCCTGAGCACCGCAGGCAGGGAGATGGGCATGTCAAAAACATCAAGCGCGATTGCCGGAGGATGGGGGGGCAGGCGGGTCTGGTCGGCATATGCCGGGGTAGTTGCGCCACCAATGGTGACGGTCGTTCCCCGGCTGCCACCCTGTGCCTTTGTGGCACCAAGCGTAACTTCCCGGATCTTCCCCGGGTATTCCGCAAGGACCGGATTGTACGTTTCCTGCAGTAGCGAGGTTGGTCGGACCCGCGCCGGCTTGCCCGCAGGCATTTTTGCCGGTGCAGATGAGGAAAACCCGGAAGTCGGGATGAAGAGGTTGAGATCGCCTATCTCCATCGAGAAGTTCTCAAGTTCGACCTGGTTGACGCCTTTGAGCAGTTCGATCAGCTGCGGGATTAGGTTCAGCACATTTTCGTTATTTGGCCCGTTCTTAGTGTTTTTTTGCGTCATGGTGCTCACCTCCCGTTTTTGCGTGCGGGCGCAGGGGCTGGATGATCACTTTCTCGGCCGTGATCTTAGCGTTCTTGAAGATGATCCGGAACCCGTCCCCGGTTACGGGGATGTCACCTGCGGAAAATACCTGCACCTGCGGGACAACATCAGATTCTGCTGCTTTTGATTCTGCTTCTGCTGCTGCTTCTGCAGCCCAGCGTTCCACCACCGGGTGGTTGTGATCGGCGAGGAATGTTTTGAGTTCATCAATATTTTTTACGTCGAGTTCGGTTGCAATGGCAGAATAGACTTCGGCCGGGATGAACTCCTTTAAACGCTCCTTGGTCTCCTGTGGCATCCAGACCACGCGATGGTATCCCCCGTCAGCGCCAAGAAACCTTGTTGACCGCATGTACTCGATCGAAATCCCATGGAAACCATCGATCTGGCGGCCTCCCGCGGTAGAGTCTGCCATCGTGGAGAATGCAAGACCGTTAACCGTCAGTTCCCGGAAACCCCGCAGGACAATGCCAAAGCCGTCTGCTTCCGGAATGTAGAACGCGATCCCTTCAAAACAGCCACACGAAGTATGCGGGTAGCCGAACGCCGAGTAGAGCCAGACCCGGCTCACCTCACCCATCGACCGCTGCTTTGCGCTCTCGTTCACACCGGAATACTCGCCTTTCTCTTTGTCAAGGCACTCCCCTTTGGCAATGGCATAGATCGGGCCTTTCGGGTCGATGCCGGCAGCTGCCCTTCCGTCAAACCAGCTGATAGCCCCGCAGTTGGCATAGCGCTGGGGCGTGATAACGCAGACATGGGTGGGAGCAAACGACTGGCAGAGGGCACAGCCATAAAACTCGGACACGTCGTCATCCGAAAGCCCCCGTGCCCGGGCATCCCGGGCCTCGTACGTTTTTAATGCCTCCGCATAGAGTGGTTTTATCTCAAGGGGATCCGTGATGAACGTGATCTGGACCTTTTCTAAGATCGGCAGCTCGTTTTTGAAAAGCTCATGCATGACCTGCCCGATGGATTTGAGCGAGACTAAGCCTTTCTTATAGGACTTTTTCGAGAGCCGGATCCAGATATCGTACCGCTGGTTGAGGTGCATGAACCCCTCGATGTAGTTGCTGTACTCGTGGATGCGCCGCTCCACGACCCCTTCAAGGTCCGGCTCCACCTTCTCACCCGCAATCTCGACCAGGATCCCGATCGGGTGGGCCTTGCCTTCAGCCATCTGCTCAATGTCCGGCCCGATGATCTCGATAGCCCCGTCAGTGATATCACCAACCGGTCTTACCCGGACGATTTCGAATTTTTCCGGAAGCGAGGGGCCGCCCAGCTCCACCTGCATGTCCTGTTTCCGGACACGTTCGCCCTCATGCACGAGGCCGACTTCAACGGGAATGGATTCAAACATAGGTCAATCAGTCCCCCAGGTTCTCGACAATGGCCCTGAGACTTGCCGCCCATTCTTTTATCGTGCTGTTCGGGAAGGACCAGCTCGCATTGGGCTGGTACACGCAGTCCAGGGTCATGGTCTTGACACCTGGGGCAAAGTGCTTGAGGCCCGAAAGGATGGTCCACTCCATCGAGTACGGGAGCCCGACAAAGATTGCAAGGTCATACGAGTCCTTACCGTCAATTCCCTTCCAGGCAGGATCCGTGAGCCGGTTGGCAATGTCGACTGCCGGCAGGATGGCGGCGGGTTCGAACCCGCGGGAGAGAAACTCCTTGTTCGTGCTGGCCGTAACAACGACCGGGATCTTTCCTTTCTTTGCCAGTTCGATGAGGCAGTCGATAAGCCGGCAGCCTTCGACCTCGTATTCGAGGATGCCATGGCCTACAATCATGATAGGGCGCTTTGCCCTGCCAATTATCGCGTCCGCGATATCGGGTTTGACAATGAGTGAGGCTTTTTTCGGCCCGGGGATCTCACCGGTCTGCCAGGAATCGTTCAGTGGCATTGCCGGCTCACTCCCTCCTCTCATGGACCATGCGGGAAAGAAGCGTCGGGTCGGGGATGGGCTGCTCCTTCCAGTCATGCTGGTCCAGGTGTTCGAGGATCTCGGTCTTCATTGTTAACGGAATATCCGCAGGGACACGGACAAGCTGGTGCACGTCCGGGGGGATGCCACCGATATGCCGCTTGTGGAGATCGATATAATTGGCAAGTTTGTTTGCCCGCCCTTTGCTGGTATCGTTGGGCCGCATGGTGAGTTTTGCAACCATCACCATCGCCTCTTCCTTGGTCTCTGCGGCAAAGAAGAGGTGTTCGGGCACCGGCCCGCCATATACCTTCTCACCGCTCCGGGCATCCCAGACCATCCAGTCCTCATCCCTGTCGGCACGGCCCAGCAGCATCCGCCGGTATTTCGTGCCATGGGGCCCGACAACAACGGGAATGCCGAGGCGCCAGAACCCGGCCGCTATCGATGCTGCCTTCTGGGACATTGCACCCCATGCCACGCCAACGGCACCGACCCGGTTATACACGTAATCGGCAATCTCCTCGTAGTTGCCCCGCAGCGGGCGCTTGGCAAAGATG
>CAZMCL010000065.1:0-7877 GCA_964564375.1 uncultured Methanoregula sp.
CAATCCCTCTCCAATACATGGCGGAAGATCAAACGGATAACCCGGCACATGCAGCTCCGATAAGGCTCGCATTCAGCGTCTCCTATCTCGGGAGCCGGTTCTTCGGTTCCCAGATGCAGGTCACGAGCCGTACAGTGGAAGGGGAGTTTGTCGCAGCCTGTGGTCGGCTCGGCCTCTTTGATGACTGGCGGCAGGCAGGGTTCCTGTTTGCCGGCCGGACCGACCGGGGTGTCCATGCCCGCGGGCAGGTTGCGGCTTTTTCAACGGATGCTCCTGAACGGGCGGTCCGGACGATCAATACGCAACTGCCGCCCGACTGCTGGTGCACCGGGTACGCAGAAGTCCCCTCCTCCTTCCATCCGCGGTACGATGCAAAATCCCGCACATACCGGTACTATTTTTCGGATCCCCCCACGGACATTGCTGCCATGGATCGTGCGGCAGTCCGGTTTATCGGGAACCACAACTTCACCAACTTTGCCCGGATCGGGGATAAGAACCCATACCGGACGATCCTCGCGGCGGGAATCAGGAATGAGGACGGCTTTGTTTTTTTCGAGGTAACGGCAGAAAGTTTTCTCTGGCATCAGGTACGTTCAATGGCAACAGCGCTGCTCCGTATCGGGGACAAAAAAGCGCCTGAGGATTCAATAACCCTGCTGCTGGAAGCGCCTGCAAAACAACCACTCCAGCCCGCACCGGCCGAGGGGCTGATCCTCTGGAACACGGATGTGGGGATTGCATGGACGGCTCTTTTAGTGCGTGAGCGCAGTACAAAATTCATGGATCATCTCTGCTGCCACCATGCGCTGATGGAAAAAGTCTGCCGGACTCTGAAAAATCTGTAAGGCTTCCGGAAACTTCCCGGTTTCTTTCATCAGTCAAACGACCGGGCACATCCGCTCGTGATCGCCGCGGTGCTTACTGCCTTTGCCACTGCTGTAACAACTTCCCGGTCAAGGATCGGGGGCAGGATACGGTTCTTCTGCGGGTGTACCACATAATCCGCAAGGGCATGGGCTGCAGCGACTTTCATCTCGTCCGAGATACGGGTGGCATGCACATCCAGCGCGCCCCGGAAGATCCCCGGGAAGGCGAGCACGTAGTTGATCTGGTTGGGGTACTCGCTCCGCCCGGTCCCGACAATGGCAGCACCGGCCATATGAGCATCGTGGGGCAGGATCTCCGGCACAGGGCCTGCCAGCGCAAAGATAACCGGGTCCTTGTTCATCGACCGGACCATTGCCGGGGTGATGATGGCCGGGACGGAGACCCCGATACAGATATCGGCGCCTTCCATTGCATCTTCAAGAGTACCGGTCAGTCCTCCATGGTTGGTCTCCTCAGCGATAATGAACTTGTACTTGTTGGCGTACAGGCCTTCGCGGTGCCGGTGGATGACCCCTTTCGAGTCGCAGACAATAATATCGTTCACGCTGCTGCACAGGTCGGGATTGTACCCGATACAGCGGAGCATGCGGGTGATGGCAAACCCGGCAGCACCGGCACCGCTCACCACGATATTGAGATCCTCGAAATGTTTTCCGGTTACCCGGCAGGCATTGATGAGCGCTGCGAGCACCACGACTGCCGTCCCGTGCTGGTCATCATGCATCACCGGGATTCCAATCCCCTGTAATGCTTCCTCAAGCTCGAAACACTTGGGGGCTGCGATGTCCTCAAGCGCGATCCCGCCAAAGACCGGGGCGATGTTTTTTACTTCATCGACAAATTCCGTGTGGTAACTCTCAAAACAGATCGGAAATGCATCAATGTCGGCGAGTTTTTTAAAGATGAGGGCTTTTCCCTCCATAGCAGGAATCGCTGCGTATCCCCCGACATTGCCAAGTGAGAGCACCCGTGAGCCGTCCGTTACAATGGCAATGGTGTTGGCCTTAAGCGTGTACTTGTAAGCGAGATTCTTATCTCTGGCGATCTCCCGGCAGACCTCAGCAACACCGGGTGTATAGGCAAGTGAGAGATCATGACGGTTTGCTATGGGCACCTTGGAATAGACCTCAATCTTCCCATGGTATTTTTCGTGAAGTTCGATGGACTCCGTGTAGATATCCTTCTTTTTGCTCATGATACTCCGGCGCCTGGAGGATTATTTCATTGAAGGCGACGACAGGTCATCAATGTTGTTGTTACAAGCGATCATCCGAACGTTGCATCGATCCATGCTGCGATATCGTCCCTGACTTTCCGGTAGCCGCAAAGGACCTCCTCTTCCGTGCCCGGTACCAGGTGAGGATCCGTAAATCCCTTGTGGATTGTCCTGGTTGCGCCTGGCACGATCGGGCAGGCTGCACGGGCATTGTCACAGAGCGTAACGGCACAATCAAAGGATACACCCGCGAACTCCGCGATGGTTTTTGAATGGTGGGGCGATATGTCGATCCCGATCTCCTGCATTACCGCAATTGCCCGGGTGCTCACTTTCGTCTTGCGTGTACCGGCAGAGAAGACCTCGAACCGGTCGCCATATTTTGCCCTGAGCAGCCCCTCGGCCATCTGGGAGCGGGCAGCGTTTGCCGTGCAGATGAAGAGGATCCGTGTTTTTACCATCATTCATCCTCGCAACCGCAGGACTGTTCCGGTGACTGGCCGCAGCAGGAGCCGTCATCCCCGCCACAACTGCACTCCCCGCTGACCATGTCCTTGCCCCGCAGGGCGGCACTGATCATGGCCCACGCACACCCGACGCCGCTCTGTACGGCGATCGCCTGCACCGGGCAGTTGAGGGCACAGGCGCCGCACTCCATACAGGCATCTGTACAGGCGAGTTCAACATGATCCTTTCCTTCAGAAAAAACCGCATGCGGGCAGACCTGCATGCATCTTTTACAATTGATGCACCGCTCTGTATCCAGAACCAGGGTGGTCTCCTTGTATGAGTTGAACATCAGATCACCCCGATGAGCCTGCCTGCGCCCAGCACGATTCCCAGCACGACACTACTGCCTGCCATGAGTGCCATGACCGGCACGTATCGGAAGATCTCCTTCTTCACACCGGTTCTTGAAGTAAATGTTGTCGACCCGGTGAAGTTGAGGGCAAGGTATGCGGTTACCGCTGGTATGATGAGGAGCGGGGTGAGCGCACCTGCGACTGCTGCCCAGCCTGGCAGGGCCGGGGCCTGATAAAAACCTGCGGCAAAGGGAAGTGCGACAACTCCCCCAAGGATGAGGCCTTTGGTGGAGAAGTCATGGGTAGGGATGAAGGGCAGCAGTGCCGGGAATAGGACGGTCCCGGCAACTACTGCGGCTATCGCTGCAAGTGCTGCCACGGGGCCGGCAAGGAACCAGAGCGCGACCGCTGTAATAATGGCTGGCAGGGCAACGTGGACGAGCTCGACCGGTATGAGAACAATGCGGTCCCGTAATGGAAACTCAACCCTCCGCATTGCCGGCGTTGCCTTGTGCTTCCTGAGATATTCCGGAAGGTCACGGGCACGCACCGGGCCGTATTCAACCGAGAACCCGGTCTTTCGCAGCACGTCCGGCCATGATATGCCCGGGGCTCCAAGCTGGGGGATGATGATCTTCTTATGGCTTACAACAGAAGGAAGGCCGGTCAGTCCTATCTGTCGCACCAGTTCTTCAGTCCCGAAGGTGCCTTTGCCCGCGGCACACCAGACATTGATCCCTTTGGTATCGAGGACAAGAATGTAAGCATCGATGCCTGCCAGTGCAGAACGCAGGGCATCGAAACTCAGCGTGTAATTTGCCGAAGCAAAGACCGGGGAATCCGGTGATGGGTTCCCGAGCCGGTACAGGCCCGTTTCCACCCGGTGGTTACCTCTCCTGACCCCCCAACGGGCAAGGAAATGATCGAGCAGGTTTGCCACGGTCATCGTGCTGTCAGTTGTCCGGATTGCCGGTGGCGTTACTGCAGAACCGCAGTTACACTGAATTATGATCTCCTGTGGTGCACAGGAACAGCAGGAAGGCACGGCAGTTTTCTCTCTCTCCATATTTTTTTAATCCTCCATTAGTCGCACTCGTTCAGGACCGGCCCGAGAACATCCATTACCATGCCACTCAGGTTCCCGGCTTTCATGAGCGCAAGACAACAAACATTACCGTTTTTCTCCCAGCTGATCAGGGCAAGCTTATCGCCGGTCCTGATCCCGGCCTTCTCCCGCACATCCTTGGGGAGCACCATCTGCCCCCGGTCATCCACGGAAAGGATTGCCTCGACTTTGCACCCGGAACCCGGTGCGCACCCGTATTCGCTGCCGGTTGGATTGCTCCCTTCACTGCTTTTTTTCTTTGCCATAATCGTTCTGATAACAGGGTTGCCACTCTCAATATTTATACTTTTCAGAAAAATCAGAAAAATCAAAATTTTTGGGAGAAGATACGCTTCTTTTAATCTGCGGTGCCGGGACGTATCCGCAGGACCTATCGCAACGCATTTGTACCTTCCACCGTTATTATTCCTTGAGAATATGGGGTCATTCATCTGCGACCGGTGTGGCAAATGCTGTGTCAGTCTCGGGCAGTCCATTAAGATCGAGCGCCAGCTCAATGACCGGGATTATTACTGCCGCTGCACTATCGACAATGCGATCATTCCGGTCCACGTGGATTTGGCATTCCGGGAAGAGATTGCCGATGAATATGACAATAGAGGATCCGGAAATTCCGGCGCAGACAAAAAGGCCTGTCCGTTCCTGCGGAAGACCCCTCATGGCGATGGGACAACGTGTGCGATCTATCCGACACGGCCAAAGGTCTGCCGGGATTTCCGCTGCTACAGGATGCTCATACGCACCCGCGAAGGGGCAGTCTGCGGCAGAGTGATTGGGAAAAACAGCCTTCGCACTGAAGATGCAGCGCTTGAGAAGCTCTGGAACGGGCAGGTGACGGCAATCCCTTACGGGGATCCCCCAACATGGATAAAAAACGTGGCCGGGATTCTTGCCAAACACGGTTATTGCGCAGATCCCGTAGAGTAAAATCAGAGGGAGTTTTTCATCTCCTTAACATAGGCTGCCAGGTTCTGAACCATAGCATCCGGGTTGCCCTGGTTTTTCCCGATAATATCAACAATGGCGCTGCCGACAATGACGCCATCAGCTCCTGCAGCAGCGCAGGTCTTTGCGTGGCCGGGAGTAGAGATCCCAAACCCCAGTGCAAGGGGAACTTCTGTATGTTTCCTGACTCTTTTCAGGAGGTCGAGTGCGCCGGATGAGACCTCATTCCGGACACCGGTGACTCCGAGCACCGCAACAAGGTAGAGGTACCCACGGGATTTTGCTGCGATCTTTTTGATCCGCTTGTCAGATGTTGTCTGGGTTATCAGGAAGATGGGATCAATGTAATGCCGGAGTGCTGCTTTGTACACTTCGTCGGATTCCTCGACGGGCATATCCGCAATGAGGATACCATCCACCCCCGCCTCGTGAGCCTCCCGGTAGAACCGGTCGATCCCCCGGTGGTAGACCGTGTTATAGTATGTGAGGAAGACAATGGGGAGTTCGGACCTCTTCCGTATTTCCCGGACAATTTCAAAGACCGTGTTCACCGTTGTACCTGAAGCAAGCGACCGCTCGTCGGCTTTCTGGATGGTCGGGCCGTCCGCGACCGGGTCCGAGAACGGGACTCCCAGTTCGAGGATGTCAGTCCCGCCTTCGATGAGTGCCATGGCAGCCCGGATGCAGGTCTCCTTGTCCGGGTCACCAGCTACTGTAAACCCGATAAATGCCGGTTTTCCACGGTGTGCGAATACGGTGTCAATCCGCCTCATGATATCCACCCCTGCAGTGCTGCAACTTCAGCTACATCCTTGTCCCCGCGCCCGGAGAGGTTGATGATGATGATATCGTCACGGTCGAACCGGTCAGCGTTCTTCATCACCCATGCTACAGCGTGGGCGGACTCAAGCGCAGGGATAATTCCCTCTTTTACTGAAAGGAACCTGAAGGCATCAATAACATCCGGGTCGTTCACCGCAGTATAGGAGACTCTCCCGCTGTCCTTCAGCATCGAATGTTCGGGCCCCACTCCCGGGTAGTCGAGCCCTGCGGAGATGCTGTGGGTGGGGAGTACCTGTCCGTCCCCGTCTTGGAGCAGGTAAGAGAGGGTGCCGTGCAGCACTCCCGCCTCCCCGGTACAAAGTGTGGCCGAGTGTTTACCGGTCTCGATCCCCTCGCCCCCTGCCTCTACACCGATTAGTTCCACATCATCTTTCACAAACGGGTAGAAGATGCCCATGGCATTCGAGCCACCTCCGACACAGGCAACCACGGTGTCCGGGAGCCTTCCCTCCTTTTTCATCGCCTGGCGGCGGGCTTCCTTACCAATCACTGACTGGAAGTCGCGGACCATCTGGGGATACGGGTGCGGACCAACAACCGATCCGATGAGATAATAGGTGTCGCGGACATTAGTCACCCAGTCCCGAAGTGTCTCGTTGATGGCATCCTTGAGCGTCCGGGTGCCTGAGGTGACCGGAATTACTTTTGCACCCATCAGTTCCATCCGAAAGACGTTGAGAGCCTGTCGTTTTGTATCCACTTCGCCCATGTAGACCTCGACCGGCATCCCGAGAGCCGCCCCGACGATTGCAGTTGCAACCCCGTGCTGCCCGGCGCCGGTCTCTGCGATGAGGCGCTTCTTGCCGATGTGTTTTGCCAGCAGCGCCTGTCCTAGGGTATTGTTGAGCTTGTGCGAACCCCCGTGGATAAGATCTTCCCGCTTCAGGTAAATCCTGCATTCGAGTTCCTGCGATGCGTTCGGGCAGAACGTGAGGGGCGTTTCGCGGCCGGCATACTCCTGCTGCAATGCAGCAAGATCACGCACAAACCCGCGGTCTCTTTTAATATTCTCATAAGCTGTTTCCAGCTCGATGAGTGCGTTCATCAGCGTTTCCGAAACGTACTGGCCACCGTATTTCCCATATCTTCCCTTTTTTTGCATGTTACGCGCTCCTGCATGCAGCGATGAACGCCCGGATTTTTTCGTGATCTTTTATCCCCGGTGATTGCTCGACACCGCTTGCTACATCAACAGCATAGGGCCTGATTCTCTGGATTGCTTCTCCGACATTCTCCGGGGTCAGCCCCCCGGCAAGAATTACCGGAACTTTCGAGTGCTGCACGGTTTCCTGTGCATACGTTAAATCGAACTGCCTCCCTCCCCCATGGCTGTCATCAACGATCACCGCATCGCAGTCTTCCGGGAGCGGGTTGCCCCGCCCGATTACACGGATGATTTGGATGCCAGGATTTTTGTCGAATACAAACGGGTGTGAGATCTGGATGGCATCCGGTTTCATGTCGATGATCCGGGCCAGGTCATCTTGTGATTTCGTATGGGTGACTGCCACCGTGGTGGTAAACGGGCCGACCGCAGAAAAAATTTCCCGGGCCCGTTCCACTGGTACAGACCGGCGCGAGACATCCCCGGAAAAGACCACAACGCCAATTGCGCTGGCCCCGGCCTCTTCAGCAAACATTGCATCTTCCGGGCGGGTGATCCCGCAGATCTTTATGCGCATACAAACTCCTCCAGTTTCTTCCTTGGGTGACTATGAGACATAATGGATGACCCGATCAGGAACGCATCACAGTACCTTTTCATCTCCCGTACATCATCGGCAGATCTCATGCCGCTCTCCGAAACGATCAGCCTCCCGTCCCTTCGGATCTGTTCTGAGATATCCCGGGTTGTTGATCGGTCAATCCCAAGCGTTGCCAGATTGCGGTTGTTGATTCCGATAAGTGTTGCCTGCGATGAGAGTGCTAGCTGAGCCTCCTCCTGCGTGCGGACCTCCACGAGCGGCTCAAGACCATAATCTATGACCTCATCGACAAATTCCGGCAGATCTCCTTTAAGAACTGCTGCAATGAGAAGCACGGCGTCTGCACC
>CAZMCL010000066.1:0-7876 GCA_964564375.1 uncultured Methanoregula sp.
AGGCACTCCGCCGGATCAACGAAGGAGCTGCAATGATTCGGACCAAGGGAGAGGCAGGTACTGGCAATGTGGTCGAGGCAGTCCGCCATATGCGGACCATCATGGGCGAGATCCGGATGCTTCGGGGACTCGACAAGCAGGAGATGGCCGATTATGCCCGCGAGATCGAAGCACCAGCCGAGCTCATCTTCGAATGTGCTGAACGCGGCCGGCTGCCGGTCGTGAACTTCTCGGCCGGCGGTATTGCTACCCCCTCGGATGCTGCCATGATGATGCAGCTCGGAGCCGACGGCGTCTTTGTCGGGTCAGGGATCTTCAAGTCCACGGAACCCGAGAGGATGGCAAAAGCCATCGTGGAAGCGGTCAACAATTTCGATGACGCCACGGTAATCGCAAAAGTCAGCACCGGCCTTGGTGATGCAATGCCGGGCCTTGACATCCACACTCTCCGCGAAGACGAGGTGCTGCAGACACGTGGACGCTAACATCGGCGTCCTTGCCCTGCAGGGGAACGTGAGCGAACATATCGACGCGTTCCTCCTGGCCCTCGAACGGACGGGCCACGGCTCCTCCTCCGAGGTTTTTGAAGTACGCAGTCCGACCGATCTTAGGGACTGCACGGTTCTTTCCATTCCTGGTGGGGAATCCACCACAATCTCGCGACTCATCGATAAAAATGATCTCTACGAACCGATCCGGCAGTTCAAAGGTGGTATCTTTGCCACCTGTGCCGGCATGGTCCTGATGGCAACGGTGGTTGTCGATCCCCGGATTCACCCGCTGGGGCTCATGGATATGACGGCAGATCGGAACGCTTTCGGGCGGCAGAGGGAGTCATTTGAAACCGATCTTCCCATTACTGGTCTTGACGGGGGATCGTTCCACGCCATCTTCATCCGGGCACCGGTTGTCACCAGGGCCGGACCTGAGCTGAACGTGCTGGCACGGCTCGACCAGGGCATCGTTGCCGTGGAATATAAAAAGCACATCGCGGTCTCGTTCCACCCGGAACTTGGTAACGACACCCGGCTTCACGAGCGGTTCCTGAAGCTGAACGGGATCTGACGGGTCATAAAAGCGCGATGGCTGGCCGAACAAACGGGCCAGGATCCGGTCGCAATCGGCTATATACCATAAGAATCAATTCTTTTTTTATGGGAGATCACCCCCACGGCCTTGTAAAACCACTCCTCATCCGGCTTCTAGGGGGCCTGGTCATCATTGCGGCCCTCCTCTTTATCCCGGCCGGTACGCTGTGGTACTGGCAGGGATGGCTGTATCTTGGCGTGCTCTTTATCCCTATGTTCTTTGTGCTCGTATACTTGGTCCGGCACGATCCGGATCTCCTTGTACGCCGAATGCGCCTGCGGGAGAAGGAAGCAGAACAGAAACGGATTATCACACTCTCCTCGGGAATCTTCCTTGCCTGTATCATCCTTCCCGGGCTGGACTTCCGGTTCGGGTGGTCGCAGGTGCCGGTATGGCTTGTCCTTGCTGCTGACATCATGGTATTTGCCGGTTACCTGATCTTCTTCCTTACCATGAGGGAGAACAGCTATGCCTCGCGGATCATCGAAGTGGAAAACGGGCAGATGGTGATCTCGACCGGCCCCTATGCGCAGGTCCGTCACCCGATGTATTCGGGGGTACTTCTGATGTTCCTCTTTACTCCGCTGGCTTTGGGATCCTATGTTGCCCTCATCATGTTCCCGCCGCTCCTGGTCACCATTGTCATGCGGATTAAGAACGAGGAAGCTGTGCTGACCCGGGATCTTAAGGGATATGCGGAGTATTGTAAAAAGACCCGGTACCGGCTGGTGCCGGGCGTGTGGTAAGGATACAGCCTCACTACCGGATGGCAATGATAAATTGAACAGGTGACGAGCGGTGGGGACGCCACGACCTTCTGGCAGGTTACTGATAGCATCGTGCCGATCCTGAAAGGGTAAAAAAATCAAGCTGGGGAGGGATCCGTTATCTTTCCCATGAAGAGGATAGCACCGGTCTCATCGTCCTGGATGAAGAAGATGAACGGATGGTCGGCCCTGAAGATCGGGACCGGTTCCGGATCCACGGGGGCTGCGGCCAGCTTCATGACAACCGCTGTTGCCGCTGCTGCTTCCGTTCCCTCTTCGTTCACGTCCACATATGCCTGGTGGATGACATCACTGACAAACAGGTTCCTTGTCCCATCCATACCCGAGAAGTCAGCATCTGCCGTGAACGCGGTCGGCATCCCCATCGCTGCAAGCATCTCTCCCATCTTCTCGTATTTTGTCTCGAGGGTGAACTTTGGGAAGTACACTATCACACGGCGGGATGTCATCGACTGTTGCAGGTCGGAAAAAGTATCGGTGCCAAGAGTTGCCTCAACCGGCAAAAGACTGTCCCCCTTCGGGAGCAGGACGACCATGGAGAGCTCCCTGCCACTGGCATGCTCGTAAGGCATGGAGAGAAGCTGGAGGTCATCGGTCTCGGTATACCGGTAGATCGCATCCTCATCGGTCCGCTGCATCATCGGGACCGTCACTGTTTTCCCGGTTGCGGTTAGGAAGTCCTCATCGGTGGTCTTCTCCGCCTCAAACTGCTTCACCCAGGTGCCCTTAAAGTAGATCGCGTTGGTGATGACCAGGCGGGTGATCGGGTCGATGGTGCCAGCCGGCAGAAGGTCTTTGATTTTATCATTGGTCTGCTTTTCGACCCACTGGTTGATGGTGATCCGGGACGCCTCGGGCTGTTTGATAAAGTCAAGGTTGGTGACCTTCGCGCCGTAATACCGGTCCGCGGTTTCCGTGTATTCCGAAAGGAACGGGTAGGTCTTCTCCGCCCAGAGAGCATTCGCTGTCTGGAGCGAATATGCTACATCGCCGCTGTTTACCCCAGCATTGAGCCCGGCATAGCCGTTTTGCAAGGTGGCAGTGTCTGACGGGAAGTGGAACACCGATCGGATCTCGTCTGCGGTTGTTCCCTTTGCCCCTTCGTACGTGATGGCGAGGGCAGATGAGATGGAGAACGGCGAGAAGAAGAGGTTATTATCGGCATTCCCGGGAGTTTTCTGGAGCTGCGAGTACAGGTCGAATGCAAACTGGTTGCTGGCACTTGCAACTGCCCGCGTGGCAGTTGTGTCCGTGCCTGCCTGAAGGGTAGGGACGGAGGTTTGTGGAGTATTCTCTACCGGAGGAGCGATCGGCTGTGCAGGGGTTGTGCCGGTACATCCTGCAAGCACGATACAGAAGACAACGAGTGCGGCAAAAGCGCACCCGCCAAAGATTCCATTATCCATGACAACCATTGCAGGGTAGCAGTATTATATCTGGCGTTGACTGCGATTTTTCCCGCAGTTATTAACGGGATGATGAAAAGAGGATCCAGAATAAAATACCGAATCACCAGTCCTTCTTCATAGCCTCTGCCTTCAGATCCTTTGGCATCAGCTCGATTGCGTATCGCAGCGCAGTCCTGGGCATCACCTTCTTGTTCTTCATGACGTATTCGAAAACTTCGTCCGTGTGCTTCCGGCTGGCCTCCTTTAAGAGCCAGCCATAGCCTTTCTGTACCATATCGTCAGTATCGGTCAGAAGCAGGCTCGCAATTTCCATTGACTCGTTGAGAAACTTCCCGCGTTTAGCCGGGACAATAAGGGAAACCGCTGCCGCACGGCGCATCCACCGGTTCTCCGATGTTGTCCAGCGCTTCAGCTCTTCGGTATATTCGGGATACTGCTCGATGAAATCCCCCATCGTATGGTTGCAGAACCCGTCACAGGATGCCCAGTTGGTGATCCAGGTGTCGATCCAGCACCGGAAGATCGTGATATCCTCCCGCTCGTACTTCCCCGAGAGGGCATGGATCCAGTTCGAGACGATGAAGGACTCCTCTATGTAGCCGGATTTATAGAGTTCTTCGCACAGGGTAAAGATCTCGGATTTTGTCCGGCTTTTGACCTCTTTCCAGTACTTCTTTGCAATAGCGGTCACGGTTGCAGTCTTCATGCCGTAACACCGGATCTCCTCCCTGAAGAACCGTTGCGAAGTCTTCCGGATCTCAGGATCAGCGTAGTTTTCGAGTTCCTGCCGGATTTGTAAAATTACCGGATCCATGCCGGAATGTAGGAGGGAATGATGGATAAGGGATGCGGCATGCGGTGGATGAAGGTGCTGAGATTGTCAATCCCGCTTCTGCTCGAGTACTGTCATCCTTGGATGGAACCCGAACTTCCGGTAAAAGGGGATGGCTTCCTCATTGCCGTCAGCAACCGGGTCCTCGTTGCCACACCCAGCCGGCCTGTATCCCGGTGTCCTCGCGGGAATTGATGGTATAGAGTTCCGGGTCAGCAACAACAATTGTGCTGGTGATATCGTCATTGTCACGGAGCGCCCGGACATATGCGGGGAAGATGTCGCTTCCCGCTGTGATAATGTGGATGTGACCGGTGGAGGGCATGGTGGTCTACCCCATCCGATCCCGTTCAGTGACATGGATATACCAGAACAGCCGATCCATCAGCCTCAGGAGGAGGAGCAGGATTCCATTGACGAGCAGGAAATATAACCAGCAGATCAGGCACAGGCTGATGAGGAACGCGAAGATGCCCAGCGGTGACAATACCATGTTCAGTACATTATTCCACCAGTCCCTTACCGGATAAAGCGCACTGCCATAAGGAACCAGCATTCCCGTTCCAATGGTAAAGACAAGGAGTACCGAATAACAGATCGCAACAAGGAGGGTGCTCTTTTTTATAAGGGCGGCCCGGTGTGCGCCGGCCCACGGTTGTGCCTCAAGCCACGGGATGAAGGGCAGGAGGTCCTCGCGGCCGGAGTCAATCCAGTTCCGGAGTGTCCAGAGGATCATCCCGACCAGTATCATGTGGATCAGGACAAAGAAGCTCAACATGCACGCCATAAGAATATCGGGTCTGGGCCCTGATGCCACCATCAGAAGGAACCCGACGGGTCCGGCCAGGGCAAAGGCCCAGGTACCGGCAATCATTGTAACGGTGTCCGGTGCAAGGAGCATAGTCACGAACGAGAGGAGCACGGCAAAGACGACGTAATATGCCAGAACGAAAGACGATCTGCTCTCGCTGGCCTTGTCTTTAAGCAGCAGCCGCGTGGCGGTGATGAACCCGATCATCGTCAGGCAATTTGAGAACCCGAGAGCAAGGAGTGTCCGGGTGGGGACCGGCACCTTCCGGAACCAGAGTGTCCCGGCGATCAGGGCTGATGCAAGGGACAGGACGATGAAGAGGAAGATCCCCCAGAGCCACGGGTAGGTGAGGATGCCCTTTTTTACCGCAAAGAAAAATGGCGGGGAGTTCTCTATCCAGAGATCGTCGGTGAAGGTATCGGAAGGTGTGGTGATCTTCACCTTGGTATAATCGAGCCTTTCCATGTGCTGGTTACCGTTGAAGAACGTGTCAAGGTCCGAAGGCGGGGTGTACACCGGTTGGGTGTAATACGTTGTCGTGGTGTTTGCCCTGATACTGGTGTACAGGGCGGGGCTGACATGCCCGGTGATATAGAGCAGGATCGGTACCTCGCGGCTGCCGTACACGCTGGTCGGTTTCAAGGGGAAGTATATCCGGTCGGTGGGGAACCGGGCAAAGCTGCCGAGGACATGGGTGCCAGTGTCTTCTGACGCTGCCTTGAACTCTGATACGTTGCTGATCGTGGTGATGACAAACGAGTAGTCCCTGCCGATATATCCGTCAAGTGGTGCGGCCCGGGTTTCCGGTTCATCCATCCCCTTTGTCCTCAGGTACTCGTGGAGGGCACCGGCGTTCTTTGCCGTCACAAGCTCGGACGTGATCCCCATCCGGTCGACACGCGAGTGGACGGTAATCGCATCCGGGTCGGTGATCGGCCCGGACTCCGCGTGGCCCATACCCAACGTGGCCCCTTGTGTTCCCGGAGAGCCGGCCATGCCAAATCCGGATAATACGAACATGCCCGGGTAGCCGTACATCAGGCCGACAGGTGTTGTGGCCCAAGCCATAATCCAGCCGGAGACTGAAAGGGCGGCACGGGATGCATCCACGTCAACGTCCCGCCCCCTGAGGGCCGGATATCCTTTGACAACATCGATGGTGATCATTTCCGGTACCGAAGGTACGGGGTAGATCCAGACCGCCCGCCCGCCCTCCAGGCTGTCATCCATTGTGACCGAGAGCAGGAGGTTCTCCATACCGTCCTCGTAATGGATTGCGGCTACCTGCTGGTCCTCGGTCTGGAGGTTCCACTGGTATCCTTCGGATGAGATTATATCACCCCTTGCAACTTGGATCTTCCCTGTCCACATGTCGCTGTCCTGCGGTGGGATACTGACATACATCATCCCGTCAGCATCGGCAAAGGGACAGAGGAGGAGAATGAAGATAAAAATAAAGACCTTTATCATGTTATTTTAAAAATTATAATCTCTGATTAATAAGTGTAGTGAAACAGTTTCCCGTCCAGACGCATTCCCCAGAAGCTGCCGAAACTACCGGCGGAATGGTTGTGAACCATGGTGTCGGATTTACCGTGCCAAAAATAACCTGCCCGTCTCTGTTGCTTTGCAAAGGGAAAGAAAACTAAATTTTATCACTCCTTCTGCGGAAGGGTTACTGATGCCCTCATGAGATCCCAGTCCGCACCCGTTCCCCGTTATTGTCTTCTTATCGTTCTTGTCGTTTTGTTCCTGTTCTCACCGGCAGGCGCCATATCCGGTTCCACTGAAACGGCAGCTCAGGCAACCCCCGTACTCCCTCTGGATGGCCCGTCCGATCCGGCAGAAGTGGAAGCGTTTTTTGACTCCGCTATGCCGGCCAACCTTGCACGTAACAATGTCCCCGGGGCAACGGTTGCCGTCGTAAACGAAGGGAACCTTGTTCTGGCAAAAGGGTACGGGTATGTTGACCTCGACAACCAAACGCTGGTTGACGGGTACACGAGCCTCTTCCGGATTGGCTCGATAACCAAACTCTTCACCTGGACTGCGGTGATGCAGCTTGTGGATGAAGGGAAGATCGACCTCGACGCCGATGTGAACACATACCTCAAAGATTTCCAGATTCCGGATACCTACCCGGGTGAGCCTGTTACCATGCGCCACCTGATGACCCATACAGCGGGATTCGAGGACAGCGAGCGGCACATAACAGTCCCTGCCAGAGATGACCTCATCCCCTTCCGGGATTACTGCGCTGAAAACATCCCCGCCCGGGTCAATCCCCCGGGCACAGTCTCGTCCTATTCCAATTACGGAACAACCCTTGCCGCAGTCATTATCGAGGATGTTACCGGCATGCCGTATGCGGAATATCTCCAGGCCCACATCCTGTCACCACTCGGGATGAGCCGGACCAGTATCAGAGAGGATCTTCCCCCGGAACTGGCGAACAACCTGTCACTGGGCTTTATGTATGTTGGCAGCGAGAACATGGCGGTTCCAGATGATATTTACGTCATCGCCCCGGCAGGCACGATCAGCTCGACCGCGCCCGACATGGCCCGGTTCCTTGCTGCCCACATGCAGGACGGGACGTACCGGAACGCGACAATCCTTCCGGCAGATACTGCACAGCTGATGCATGCCCGGGCATTTGCAAATGACCCCCGTGTCTCCGGTATGTGTCTTGGCTTTTATGAAATGCATATCAACAACCGGCGGCTGATCGTACACGGGGGAGATACGAAAACATTCCATTCCCTGCTGGCCATCGATCCTGAGGACCAGTCCGGGTTCTTCGTTTCATACAACAGTATGGGGGGGAACAAGGCCCGGGACGAGCTGCTGACGGAGTTCATGGATCACTACTACCCAAAAGATCCGGCGGCAATCCCGCAACCGGACCCGGCAGCTGCATCCCGCGTGCAGCACTATGCCGGGACCT
>CAZMCL010000067.1:0-5127 GCA_964564375.1 uncultured Methanoregula sp.
ACCCGGAAGGGCATGAACCGGCAGGACTCCCACGAACGGATCCGGATGGCGAGCATGCAGGCCCTCGCCGAGGGCCGGCCGCTTGCCGATGTGCTGGGCTCTGACCCGGAAATTGTCCGGTACTGCTCGAAGGCAGATATTGCCGCCCTTCTCTCTCCCGACGCCTACATCGGCACCGCGGTGCAGCAGGTCGAGCGGGTTGTTGCCAGACTCTCGCCGCTCGCGGTGTGATCCTTCCCCAATTTCGATTTTTTACCACCGTATCGCCTGCCATTCTTGTGCCGCGGGAAATTTCGCTGTTTTTCCGGGATCTATATTTATAAACTCTGACAGTATAGATCGACACTATCCATGGACGGGAATATCCGGCTGGCGGGCCAGACCATATCCCATACCGAGATCGTCCGCCTTGTTGTCATTGCATCCCTCACGCTCTCCTGCATCATCATTACCTCGCTCTCCCTTGCCCGTAATGTCGAGACCATCTATGCCCAGCTCTTCTACTTCCCGATCCTGTATGCCACCTATTTCTTCCCGCGGCGGGGGCTCTACCTCGCGGGCTTCTGCGCCCTCGTGTACGAAGTCCTCGCCTACAGCTACATGTACCCGGATACCGGCGGCCTGATCTACACTACCGGCCAGGCCATCCTCTTCATCTGTATCGCTGCCGTTGTCGCGTACTTCACCGAGAAGATCAATGCAAGCGAGGCGCGGTACCGCAGCATCTTCGAGACCTCGCTCCTTGGCATCGTGCTCTTTGACAAGAACAACTTCGAAATCCGGCTTGCCAACAACCAGGTGACAGAGATCCTCGGGTATTCCGCAGATGAGATGAAAGCGCTGACCTTTGCCCAGCTCTTTGCTGTCCATGAAGAACAGCGGCGCTTCTTCGAGTACCTCGGGTCAAGCGAGGACGTGACCAACTTCGAGGCACGGTTCACAAGGAAGGAAGGCGAACCAGTCTGGGTGAACCTTTCCTGGAGCCGGATCGATGCCAACCTGGTTTCCTGCTCAGTCATCGACATCAACCAGCGCAGGATTGCCGAGCAGGAGTCCGAGGAGAATTACACGCAGTACCGGCAGGTAACGGAGAACGCCCCGACCAGCATCCTGATCACCAGGATGAACCGGATCATCTACGCAAACCCGGGATGTAAAAAATTCTTCGGCTACGAACCGGCCGATCTGCTCGACAAGGAGATCACCTCGCTCATCCACCCGGAAGACCGGAAGAGCTTCCCGGTCCTGCCGTCAGGACCGGACCCGCAGCAGCCGCTCCCGGCCATAGCCGAAGTCCGGTTCCAGGCAAAGGGCGGGGACTCCCGCCTCGGGACGCTCTTCTTCTCGTGGATCACCCGCAAAGGGTCCCCGGCGATCCTCATCAATCTCGTGGACATCACCGAGCACGAGCGGCTCAAGGCAGCGGCCCTCCTTGACAGGGAACGGCGGGAGGGGATCATCAGCACGGTCGCCCATGAACTCCGCACGCCCCTGCAGCCCATCATGGGTTACTTAAACCTCCTCATGCAGGACCCCCAGACCTATGGCGTGACGGACGAGACCCGGGCGATCCTTGACCGGTGCGCCCGGAGCGTTGAGCGGGAGACTCAGGTCATCAACCAGATGCTGGAACTCTCGGTCATCGACACGGAAAAGAACCCGCTTTCCTACACCCGCTTTCACCTGCCTGCCATGGTCGGGAAACTCGTCGAGACCGGCGGGTACCGCACCAAGGCCGAGATTTCAATTGACATCCCGCCCGATCTTCTCATCGAGGCTGATGAGAACAAGATCTCCTTTGTAGTCGACATCCTGCTCTCCAATGCCGTTACCTACTCAAAACCCCCGCGGAAGATCCGCATTGCCTGCCTCCTCTCCCAACAGGACCGGATGCACTGCATCTCCGTCCAGGACAACGGGATTGGGATCACCAACACGCAGCTCGATGAGATCTTCAAACCGTTTCACCTCCCGGAATCAGGTGTTACGGGTAAGAAGTACGACCGGATCGGCCTCTCGCTCTCGATTGCCAAGAAGTACGTCCAGCTGCACGGCGGGTATATCAGTGTCGATTCGATAGTGAATTTAGGGAGCACATTCACTATTCATATACCAGAGAAGCGCCCGGAGGAAAGGAACCATGGCACATAAGATCCTGATCGTTGAAGATGACCAGCCCATCCTTGAACTGATGGAAATCTTAATCCAGAGGCTCGGCTACGAACCGGTGCTGGTTACCAATGGTCTCGATGCCCTTGACCAGATCAAAAAGGAGGTCCCGGCGCTTATCCTGCTCGACATCATGATGATGCCTATCAACGGTTGGGAGTTTTTGGAAAAACTCCGGGGGGAACTGGGTTTTACAGAGATCCCGGTCCTCATCTTCTCCGCATCGCCGGCAGTCGAGGAGCAGATGGCGCAGCTCCATGACGACAACCTCGGAGTTCTCCACAAGCCGGTAACATTCGATGAGCTCAAGGAGGGGATTGCCCGGTATCTCGGGTGATTCCGGCTGCCAAACAACAAGCACTATAAATGACAAAGAAATAAGATCAGACTATCTTATCGCCCTCAACCTTTGCCTCCCGCGGAACAGAATCATGATATCCATACTCTATGTTGACGATGAAACAACCCTCCTCGAAGTGACGCGGATCTATCTTGAGCGGACCGGGGATTTCACCGTAGCCACCTGCACATCCGCACAGGAAGCAATCGGGATGCTTTCGGAAGGTACATTCGATGCGGTCGTTTCCGATTACCAGATGCCGATAATGGACGGCCTTGCTTTTCTTAAACACCTCCGCGCGGAGAATAATTACGTGCCGTTCATTCTCTTTACCGGTAAAGGCAGAGAAGAGGTCGCGATCGAAGCCCTCAATTCCGGCGCGGACTTTTACCTCCAGAAAGGTGGCGAGCCAAAAAGCCAGTATGCCGAGCTGGCGAACAAGATCCGCCAGGCCGTGCAGCGGCGGCAGGCCGAACAGGCTCTCGCCGAGTCCGAGGAGAAATACCGTGACCTGGTCGAGAACATCAACGATGTGCTCTTTGTTGTCGGGACAGATGGCCGTATCACCTTCATCAGCCCACGGGTCAGCCAGTTCGGCTATTCCCCGGAGGAGGTGACCGGCAAACCCATGGCGGATTTTATTGTTGCAGACGATCTCGCAGGCGTGATGGAGCGTTTCCGGAAGATCGAGGAGGGCGAGCTTCACCCGTTCGAGTTCCGGATCCTTGACGGAGCGGGAAAAACCCGCGTTATCAGCACGTCCAGCAGGCCGGTCTTTGCCGGTGACACCTTTGTCGGCATTCATGGCGTGATGGCGGACATTACATCTGTAAAAACTGCCGAAGCAAAGATCTCGGCAAGCGAACAGCGGTACCGCAATGTCTTCGAGGCTGCAGGCGATGCAATGCTGGTCGTTGATTCCGATACAAGTATGATCCTGGATGCCAACCTCGCCGCAACCTATATTTTTGGTTTTACCACAGACGAACTTAAGCGCATGAAGCATGAGGAACTTCTTGCCGAAACCAAGCCTCCCGCAGATGAACAGCGGATGAGAATTTTCGGACCGCATCTCCGGTATTACCGCAGCGGGGAAGGCGGAATCTTTCCTGCCGATGTCCTCTCAAGCCAGTACCCACGGAAAAAACGCACCATAACCATCCTGTCCATCCGGAATATCACGGATGAGATCCGTGCCGAGGAGCGGGTGCTTGCTGCCAAGCGTCTCTATGCTGTCCTCTCCCAGATCAACCAGGCCATTCTCCGGGTCAAAGACCTTGAAACCCTTGTTGACGAGATCTGCCGGATCTCGGTCGAGTACGGCCTGTTCCGTATGTCGTGGGTCGGGCTGCTCGACCGTGACTCGCAGACCTTCCGTCCCGTTGCCCATGCGGGCCATGAGGATGGGTACCTTGATGCAATCGATATCAGCGTACATGACGACGAGCATGGCCGGGGGCCGACCGGTACAGCCCTCCGTGAAGGGCGGTATAATATCTGCAATGATATCGCAACCGATCCCCGCATGGAGCCGTGGCGCGAGAAGGCAAAGAAGCGCGGCTACTCCTCATCGGCAGCATTTCCCTTCCGGCTCCACGGTGAAGTTGTCGGGGCATACATGATCTATGCCACAGAGAAGGACTTTTTCACCGGGCCCGAGATCGCTCTTCTTGACGAGATTGCCATGGACATCTCGTTTGCGCTCGATATGCTCGACGAGCAGGCCCGCAGGACCCATGCCGAGAATGCGCTTGTCGGCAGCGAGGAGCGGGCCGCATTCCTGGCCCGGGTGCTGGAGCTCTCGTCCCAGCCGTTTGGTGTCGGGTACCCGGATGGCCGTTTCAGGATTGTCAACCCGGCGCTGTGCGAGCTTGTCGGGTATACCGAAGAAGAATTGCGGGGGATGGGCTGGCAGGATATTACTCCCGAAGAATGGGCCGGGGCCAAACAGGCGGCCCTTGATGAACTGGTCCGGACCGGGATTCCCGTGCGGTACGAGATGGAGCTTCTGCAAAAAGACGGGTTGCGGGTGCCGGTTGAGCTGTTCGTCCACCAGGTTAAAGACCCGGGCGGGAACCTCGCCTGTTACTACGCGTTCGTTACGGACATCACATCGCGAAAGAAGATCAAAGAGGCGCTGAGAGCGGAGCGTGACCAGGCCCAGCGCTATCTCGACATCGCCGGTGTGATGCTGACGGTGCTGGACCCGGAAGGGGCAATTACCCTCATCAACCGGAAAGGCTGCGAGATCCTTGGGTATCCGGAGAAGGAACTCATCGGGAAGAAATGGATTGCAACGTGCCTTCCGGAGCGGATACAGGACGAAGTGCGAGGCGTTTTTTATCAGGTTGCCCATGGCGACATCGCGCCGGTCGAGTACCACGAGAACCCGGTTATCAGGAAGGACGGGGAGGAACGGATCCTTGCCTTCCACAACACGCTCCTGCTGGACAACAATGCTCAGGTAGCGGGTATCCTCTTCTCCGGTGAGGATATCACGCCCCGGAAAATGGCCGAAGATGCGTTGCAGGAGAGCGAAGAACGGTTCCGGAACCTGATCCAGAACTCGTCTGACATGATCCGGATCATCGGCCGCGACGGGCTTATCGCGTACAGTT
>CAZMCL010000067.1:5137-7864 GCA_964564375.1 uncultured Methanoregula sp.
GGTTTGACCCGGCCGACGTTTGTGGGAAAGACCCGATCGATTTCGTGCACCCTGACGATCAGGAGCGCGTAAGGTCTGCGCTTGCTGATGTGTATGATAATGCAAATCCCGGCACACCCACGGAGTACCGGATCCGGCATGCGGACGGGCACTATGTCGATGTTGAGACCATCGCCGTCAACCTGCAGGATGTTGCAGGTATTGACGGGATCGTCACTACGGCCCGGTCGATCACCGAGCGCAAGATGTCTGAGGCAGCACTGTGCGAGAGCGAGGAACGGTGCCATGCAATTTTTGCAAAATCTGCTGACGCTATCTTTCTCATCAGCGATCGTGTCCTTGACTGCAACCCCGCTGCCGAGCGCCAGTTCGGGTTCAGCCATGAGGAGATGATCGGCATGGATCCGGCCGCGCTCATCCCGCCCGAACAGCCCGGTGGCGGCATAACTTCTGACCTTGCAGCGGATCATATCCGTGCTGCCCGAAAAGGCACCCCGCTGACCCTCCCCCGGACCTGTAAACGAAAGGACGGGCATCTCTTCTCTTCAGAAGTGACTCTCATCCCTGTCCAGACCGGGGGGGAAGGGCAGGTCGTCGCCATCATCCACGATCGCACAGCGCAGGAATCCGGAGAGCAGCAGTCCCGGCACCTTGCCCGCTTCCCGGAATATAATCCCGACCCGGTTATCGAGATCACACCTGACCGGGAGATATCCTATGCAAACCCTGCCAGCAGCGCCGTACTGAAAAGACTGGGAATGTCTCTGGATCCCGCGGCCTTCATCCCGGACGATTTCGATACGCTGGTTACGGCTCTCAATACCGAAAGCGGCTCTCCGGTCAGCCGTGAAGTCCGTATCGGGTCTGCCATCTTTAACGAGACGCTCTCGTATGATCCGGATGACAACCGGGTGAGGATCTTTGCCCGCGAAGTTACGACCCGGTCGTTTGAAACGAGTGCCCTTGAACAGGCAAATAAGAAGCTCAACTTTCTCTCAAGCATCATACGGCATGACGTCAAGAACAAGCTCACGGGCGTGATGGGCTATCTCGAACTTGCCAAAGGGTCCACCCGGGATCCGGAACTTATCGAGTACTTAAGCCGCGTTGAGACCTCGGCCACTGCGATCCATCAGCAGATTGAATTCACCAAGGAGTATGAGAACCTTGGCGTGAAAAGACCGGTCTGGCAGGAACTCTCCCCGGTGCTCGTGCGGGCAGCCAGGTTGTTTGAACGGGATGCGGTTGCGGTTGAAGATGAAACCCGGGACCTTCGGGTCTATGCCGACCCGATGCTTGAGAAGGTCCTGTACTGCTTAATCGAGAATGCAGTCAAACACGGGGAGAAGATAACAAAGGTGCGTATCCATGGTTCCCCGGGCCCGTCCGGCTACCGGCTGGTAGTCGAGGATGACGGTGTTGGTGTGCCAGACGACCGTAAAGAGAAGATCTTCAATAAGAATGTCGGGAAAGGGAGCGGCGGGTTTGGCCTATTTCTGGTGCGGGAGATCCTCAGCATCACCGGCATTACGATTGAAGAGACGGGGACGCCGGGCGCCGGTGCACGGTTTGAAATTTCTGTTCCAAACGGAAAATTTCGTGTAAAAACGCCGGAATAGCCATTTCTCAATTAAACAATATTTAAATACCAAAAAATAAAACTATTGGTACTTCGCTGACATTCGGTGCAAGCGTTCTGTCGTGATTTCCCATGATCTCCGTACTCTTTGTCGATGACGAACCCGACCTGCTCGAGGTGGCAAAACTGCACCTCGAGCGTTCCGGTGCATTCTCGGTCGACTGCTGCCGTTCGGCAAAGAGCGCCCTTACGGCTTTGGCAGAACAACGCTACGATGCCATCATCGCAGACTACGACATGCCGGTCATGAACGGTCTTGACCTGTTAAAGGAGCTCAAGGCCCGTGGCGACCCGACTCCCTTTATAATGCTGACCGGGACCGTGCCCGGGCCGGGCGACATTGTGATCGATACCCTGAATGCCGGCGCCATGTTTTACCTGCGGAAGGGAAAAAACCTTGATGCACCATTCTCCGATCTCACCCACAAGCTCCACCTCGCTGTACAGAAGCGGCAGTCTGACCGCGACATGCAGATCTTCTCGGTAATATCGCGCCACGACCTGCTCAACCAGGTGGCCGCACTCTACGGTTACGTCGAACTGGTCCGGGCACATACTGATGATTCCACCATCATAGATTACATGACAAAACAGCAGATCATTCTCGGCACGATCCGGGAGCAGATCCAGTTCACCGAGGATTACGAGAAGATCGGGGTCCAGAAACCCTGCTGGCAGCCGCTTGCTCCCGTAATCCGGAAAGCGGCCAGCCTTCTTTCGGTCGACACTATCACCCTTTCGCTCGAGAACCTTGAAGATGTCGGGATCTTTTCAGATCCCCTGCTCCTCAAAGTGTTTTACAACCTCCTTGACAATACCCTGCGGCATGGACAGCATATCACTGCCGTGAAAATATCGGCCCGGAAGAACGGTGACGATCTCCTCATTATCTATGAGGATGACGGGGTGGGTGTCCCTGCTGCTGAGAAAGAACGCATCTTTGTCCGTGGGAAAGGGAACAATACCGGCCTGGGCCTCTTTTTGATCCGGGAGATCCTCGCAATGACCGGTATCACGATCCGGGAGACCGGGATCGCGGGAAAAGGGGCCCGGTTCGAGATCTGTGTACCGGATGTGCGGTACCGTCT
>CAZMCL010000068.1:0-7863 GCA_964564375.1 uncultured Methanoregula sp.
GCGGGCAAGAACGATACCGAGATCGCCCGCGAACTTGGCGATGAGAAGCTCTCAAAGACAGTGGCACGGGCACGGGTGAGGCTCAAGCTCTTCCGGGAACTTGACTTCAAGATGCCGTTTGGGAAGGAAGAGATGGAAGATCTCATCAACTCCGGCAAGACGATGAAAGAGGTCTCAGAGGAACTGGGTGTCAGCCCCTCGACCCTCCGTGAGTACCGCCATGTCATCGAAGAACAGGAGGACCCGACCATCGATCCCTATATCGACCGGATCCGCGATGTCATGGAAGACCGTGACCTCACCGAACAGATGACCCGGAGCGCTACCGACAACAGTCTTGGCGACTCGATCGATATTACAGAAGCAGAAATGATTGATGTGACCTGAAAACCCGGGTCCACACCCCACCATACTTATCCTTTTTAGTGCCGGTGCGCACTCGTTTTATCGTAAACTTCATCCTCCATGAGTCCCGATCTGCTTACATGCAACTCACCTGGCCCGGCCATTCCTGCGTACTCCTGACCGGCTCAAAAAAAGTCCTCATCGATCCGTTCATCGAAGGGGGCAGCGTTGCCGGAACTAACCCCGACATTGTTGCCGTCACCCACGGGCATGCCGACCACATGGGCGAAGTCTGCGCCTTAAAAAAGAAGACCGTGGCGATAAATGAGATCGCAAATTACCTCAAGGCACAGGGACTCGATGCAGAGGGGATGAATATTGGCGGCACGATCGAGGTTGACGGGGTTACATTCACGATGACGCCTGCCCTGCATTCTTCAGTTATCGATGAGGCGGGGCCAGGGTTCTATGGTGGGATAGCGGCCGGGTTTGTTATCGGTATGGACGGTGTGAAGGTATACCATGCGGGGGACACCGGTCTCTTCTCCGACATGAAACTGATTGGCGAACTCTACCACCCGGATGTTGCGCTCCTCCCTATCGGAGGGCGGTTTACCATGGGCGTTGCAGAGGCGATGATGGCCGCAAACTTCATCGGGGCAAAAACGGTCATCCCCATCCACTACAATACGTGGGATAAAATCCGTGCCGATCCACTTGCACTGAAAAACGCTCTTGAACGTACCACCGACATCACCGTGCGGATTCTTGCGCCCGGCGAAAGTATGGACCTAACACCCTGAAGCATTCCCAGGCGATCCGGTGCGAACCCTGTCAAGCCACGGTTTTTTTATACAGGGATACAAATGATCCCGGTACCTGCCAAAAACGCTGGTCGATATTATGTCCGGTTGTCCCAAGTGCGGTTCGAAGAACACCGAATGGACCGATTGCAAGACGGTCGGGAACAAGACGATCGTGGTCTTGAGTCTGCAGCGACTGCGGCCATTCCTGGGAACAGCCACTCTGATATTAAGGAAATTTTCAGGCAGCGTGGTTTGCAGGATAAAAAAAGACTCTATTCTTCCCGGACCCCTGCATCCCCGATGTTTTTGGGGGAAGACCGTTCAACCAGATACGTCACAACGGGGGAAGCCAGATACACAAGGGTGCTGCTGTTAAACCCTGCCAGGGTAAGCATAATTCCAAAAAACGATATGGCGGGTATGATGAGCGTATGGTTCAGGCTCCGCAGTACCTGTGATTGTGGATATTCCAGGGATACCAACCGGTGATTGCGGGAGGCGTAATACCACTGGAGGGCAAAGACAAGGCCGAGGATCATAAGGTTGAGTTCGAATACGATCGTGGAAACGGCGTCTTCAGAGTAATCGCCGATGAAACTGGTCGAGAACGGGACAAGTGTGATAAAAAAAAGGCCGATGATGCTCAGGAATAAAAAATTCTTATCAATGAACCGGATCCTGCTGAACTGGGAATGGTGGGCCATCCAGAACGCTGCAAGAACAAAAAATGCGATGACATAGTGAAAAAATTCCGGAATCAGGCTGATGAGTGCTGCACCGGAGGTCTCGGTTACGACCGTTGACCGGGGGAGGATCATGCTGGCGACGAGCAGGGTCATGGAGAACGCGAAGATCCCGTCCGTTAAGGCTTCAAGCCGGTTTTTTTCCAGTTTCATAGTCCGTGTTTCAGCAGACTCGGTCATATTCACCATCCTTACCAGAGGATTGGATCCACATGGATATAAACACAAAGTCCCTTCAGGCATCGATTGGCCGGTACCGCACAAGGGAGAGGAAGATCCCCACGCCGCAGAGCACCGCAAAGAGCAGAAAAGCCACATGCATTGAGGTGAGGAGCTGGGAATGCTGGGCGGCAGTGATCTGGATCCTGCCGATGAAGAGCGCAATGAGCATCATCGCAATGCCCATGGACATCATCTGGCCGACAAGCCGCATGGTTCCAAGCGTCCCCGAGGCTGTACCGTAATTCTTCTTCTCAACCGAGCTCATGACGGCATTCGTATTAGGCGAGGAGAAGAACCCGAGCCCCGCCCCGAGAATAACGAGGATGCCGGCAATGACCGTAAGGGGAGTCCGATCTCCGATGAAGACGAGACAAAGGAGCCCGAGCGCGGTCAGCCCCATACCAAAGGAGGCGATCTTTCCCGGCGCGATCCTGTCCGACAAGTGCCCGGCAAAGGGCGAGATGGCAGCCTGTGTCACCGGCTGGATGACGAGGATCGCTCCTGCAGTCCACGGGTCGAACCCCCGGTTGTACTGGAGAAAGAGGCTCATAAAGAAGGTGACCGAGAAAGTGGCGCTGTAATTGATGAACGCGGCCATGTTGGAAAATGCAAATGCCCGGTTCTTTGTCCAGAGGCTGGTATCGAGAAGCGGGTACGGGATCCGCCGTTCGCGGCTGATGAAGACCCCCGTCATGAGAGCCCCGGCAAGGAGGAGGATTATGCCTTCCGTTGCCGGCAGCAGGGAAAACCCGTACATGATGCAGACAAGCGTCAGGCCGTACTGGACAGACCCCCATAGATCGAAGGTCTCGCCTTTTGCATCCGCCCATTCCCCTTTGAGGAAGAGGAGGATGAGCGCTATGGCAAAGAGCCCGATCGGGATATTGATAAAAAAGACGCTCCGCCACCCGAACGACTGTGTCAGGAACCCGCCGATAAACGGACCGCACGAGAGCCCGATGTAAACCGAGGTTGTGTAGATCCCAAGCGCTTTTCCGCGTTCGCTTACCGGGGTAACTGAGGTCAGGATCGCAACCGCAGTGCCAAAGATCATGGCCGCACCCACGCCCTGCAGGACCCGCAGGAGGATTATCATGAGCGCAGAGCTGGCAAAGAGCGTGATGAAGGAAGCGAGCGTGAATACAGAAAGGCCTAATACAAAGACCATTTTCCTGCCGCGAATGTCCGCAATCCGGCCGAACGGCAGGAGAAATGCTGCTGATGCCAAAAGGTAAGCGGTTGCCACCCAGCCCATCGAGACGGCGTCCATGGCATATTCCACACCAATGGACGGGAGCGCGATATTGACGGCCGAGAGGTCGAAAGGGGTTAAGAACCCGGCAAGGATAGCAATGAACAGGGCGAGCTTCCGGGGATTAAGCATGGGATTACCCGGTGTTTGGGCGGGAGGGATAATAAGGCACACGAAATGCGTGTAAGCGCAAGAGACGTTTTTAAAAAAATGTACCATAGCGGGCATGAACGCGAGCCCGGCGCAGGCAAAAGAAGATGAACAGGAAGGAACACAAAGAAGTAACGATCATGACCCGATCCTGTATTCCGAAATGTGTGCCGGCACTTGTCCTTCTCGCTCTCCTCTTCTGCTCCGTACCCGCAGTCTCGGGAATCGAGGCTGCGCTGGGCGAGACCATCCCCCTGTCAGGATATTCTTCCGGCAGCCAGTGGGTATACCTCTTCCTCACCGGCCCCAACCTTCCGGTAAATGGGGTGATGCTCAACGATGTCACCAAGCAGGCGGACGAGGGGTACTTCACCAAAATCGCGGTGGACGGCAACGATTACTGGAGCTATAAATGGAACACTGCAAATGTCAATGGCAGGCTCGATGAAGGAACCTACATGGTCTGGGTTGTCAATGCGCCTAACGACAAATCGAACCTCGGGCAGGCGGACTCCCGCACGCTCACCGTAACGCTGGGAAACCCATCCATTGCTGTTGATTCCGTGCAGCAGGACGGAGCCATGAAACTTAATTCAGTCCCAACGGGCGCATCGGTCTACCTCAACCGCCAGTTCAGGGGAACAACCCCACACACGGTTACCGATCTTTCACCGGGTACATACCAGGTAACCTTCTCCCGCGACGGGTATTATGAATTCAACACCCCGGTTGCCGTTAAGGCGGGGCAGATCTCCGAAGTGTCGCCAACCCTTGCCCTGATCCCGGAACCTACTGCCATCGAAGCTTCTCCTGAGGAGACGCCGGTGAACACGGCACTGCCGGTTACTACACCAAAGTCTGCCGGTCTCCTGCCGGCCCTCACCCTTGCCGGGCTCCTTGTTATCGGTGTTGCGGGACGGCGGCGCTAAGACCATTTGGCTATGGTATTGAACCTGCAAAAAAACCTTTGAGTATTTATCCAGAAACGGGCAACGATATTGAGAAAACTATGACTGCGGATCTGTTAACCGTCCTGATCATCGTAACGCTGGGTGCGTTTTTCGGCACTGTCCTTGGCCTGTTCATCGGTTATCTTGCAAAAACTCAGCAGCGGGAATGGTCGGCCATTTCCCGGAGAGAGAGACTCATCAACGCAGCCCTCGTCCTGGGCTGCTCGGCGCTCTGCATCGCCGGGCTGGCATTGTATGCATTCCGGTAATACCAGCCGGTTTTTTTGTTATTCCAGCCAGCGGGTCAGGTCTTCGACAGGAGGGCGGATCGAAGGCGAGAGTTCTTCCTGCGGGTATCCCACCGCACAGCCCATCAGTTCCCATTCACCCACGGGGATCCCCAGGATGGCACAGAACGTCGGGTCTGATGACATCTGCGAAGTGACAGAGACCAGCTGGAACCCAAGACCGAGCGCGGTTGCCTTCAGCCACATGTTCTCAAGGCAGTGGGCAAGGGACTGGAGTTCGACCGGGGGAAAGCCCCTGCGCTCCGCCACAACGATATAATACGGTGCCGTCCCGATCCCGGGCACCATCCCCTTCTTCTGCATCATTACCAGGCGCCGGGCAAACGCTCCTGCCTGTGCGCGGAGCCGGGGGTCCTTTGCCATATCCTGTTCAAGTCCCTCCGCCATGGTCCTGACATGGGCCATTACAAGGGGAATTGCAGCATTCATGCTCACCGATCCATTCTTCATTACAAAGAACCGACGGAAATAATCCTGTGATGTCCCGACCGCGAGTGCCGCAAACGGCGCGAGAAGTCCGGCATGCAGGATGCGGCGGATGTTATCGTCTGGTGGGAACTCAGGCCGGAACATCCGGAACGAGCGCCGTTCCGCGAGGATCTGGTCGAGGAACCTGTTCTTCTGGTCGAAGATGTCGTCTTCCATGGATAATTCAGGAACTGTGTTTGGAGGGGGGTGCACATGAAGGTTCCTGCCCGGGCAGGATTTCGCTGAATACCCCCCGGCTCCATAGTTCACCGGCGCTCCGCGTGGAGCACGCCCATCACACCAAGGACATTGTGGCAGGGCTTCCGCTCGATCTCGTAATCGTAATACCGGTCAATATAATCGAGAAGTGCCATATCGGGCTGCCCGGAGATAGGGGGGAGGTGCAGTTCCATCTCGATACGCCGTATCCCGTCAAGGTCTGGTGGCCGGATCGTCCACTCGGCCCCTTCGCAGTCGCATTTTAAAAAATCACAGCCATCGGCTATCTCAACAAGCGTGGCAAGGGAATACGTCGGCACCAGCGTGGACTCGTCGTCCCAACGGCAGACTGCCGGCCTCCCGTCCCCAAGTCCCGCTTCAATAACCCGCACGCTGGCCTCGTTTGCCCGGATATTATCAGCAAGGACCGCAGCAGTTACCGGTTCAACTGCTGTCACTGCATGGCTCATCCGTGCAGCCCGGATGCAGAACGCCCCGGCATTAGCACCGATGTCAAGGACCCGGTCATCCTTCCCGATATCGGCAAAATGGTATTCCGGCACTTCAAAGATCTGGCGGCAGGAGGTTGTATGGATAAGGAACTGCACGCCATCTTCCGTGGTAAACCGGGCCGGCTCGTGCATGCACAATTCCAAAAAATTACCGGGCTTTTTTAATAAATGTCCCGTCATCAACATCGTGGAATGCCTGCCGCAGTTCCTCGTGGTTGTTCATGACAATCGATCCGCGCCACGCAACCGGTTCACCGATGGGCTTGCCAGCTGCGAGGAGGAAACGCATACCTTTGCCAAACGACCGCACCCAGATCGAGTTCCCGCGGCTGAAGAGGACAAGGTCATAGTTATGGACACGGTGTCCCTCCTCGGCATCAAAGGTCCCTTCGCCGCCAATGACATAGGCAAACGCGGTATGGGTTTCTGGTACCGGGTACGTGAAGAACCCGTCAGGGTCAAGGGAGATGTCAAGGAGAAAGGGATCGGCGATGACCTTCTTCACCGGACCGGACACTCCATTGACCGAACCGCTGATCACCCGGATGTTAATCCCCTGCCGGGGGGACACTGTGGGGATCTTCGCACGCCGGATCTCCTGGTACCGGGGTTTGATCATCTTTTGAGCCTTGGGGAGGTTCACCCAGAGATGGAACCCGCCCATCCTGCCGTCAACTGGTTTTGGCATCTCCTGGTGAATGATACCGGAACCGGCAGTCATCCACTGGACATCCCCGGCCGCGATACACCCTTTTTTGCCCATACTGTCACCATGTTCGACCGCCCCCTCCAGCATGTAGGTTACAGTCTCGATCCCCCGGTGCGGGTGGGGGGGGAACCCGGCAAGGTAGTCCTCCGGCCGCTGGGACCGGAAATCATCGAGCATCAGGAACGGGTCAAACTGGGGCACCTCGTAATAACCGAATGCCCGGTGAAGGTGAACCCCTTCCCCTTCAACGGTTGCATACGCAGTGAGGATACGTTCGACCGTCCGCACCTGTTTCATAATGAGTGAACAGGAACTGATTGCTCATTAAGATATGGGTTGCCCGCAGTACTCCGGGCACCAGGATCCCGGCATACTATTTCCGTTTCGGGCCTACAGGTACATGCAATTATGGATCCCGGTATCCGCATCACCATTCCGGGCGCTGCCCTGCGCCCGTGGGTGGAGGATGATGCTCCTGCTCTTACGCACCATGCGAATAATCCCCGTATCGCAGCGATGATGCGTGACGGTTTTCCATCTCCCTATACTGCAGGAGATGCCCGGCGGTTCATAACCATGGCAACCAGTCCCTCGCATAACCTACTGCTCGCAATCGAGGTGGATGGCATGGCAGCCGGGGGGATTGGCATCCACCCGCTGCAGGATGTTTACCGGAAGACCGCCGAGATCGGGTACTGGCTTTCTGAACCATGCTGGGGGAGAGGAATCGCAACGGAGGCGGTCCGGGCACTTGTACCGATCGCCTTTGAGCGGTTCGACATCATCCGTTTGCAGGCCGGCGTCTTTTCTGGCAATACGGCATCAATGCGGGTGCTGGAGAAATGCGGGTTTACCCGGGAAGCGGTGCACCATAATGCCATCACGAAAAACGGTGCCATAATGGATGAGATGCTTTACGTCCGTTACAGCAAAAAATAAAGGTCTGGTTAAACCGGGAGCACCCGGCTGCCATAAATCTCGTTGATAACGGCCCCGATACCCATGTAGAGGGCTAGGCCTCCGGCAATGATTCCAATGATGCCGGCAAGAGTGTGGATCAGGTGATCGCCCGTCAGGTTTGCCGCGACCAGGAGCACCACCAGCATGACAACGGCTGCAAGCGTGACCTGCAGGAGGCGGTGCATCTTCAGGCTGCAGATAAAGAGCCCGATAATGAGG
>CAZMCL010000069.1:0-7788 GCA_964564375.1 uncultured Methanoregula sp.
CTGCCGGGCGCCCGGAGGGATCAGGACTATCTGGCCTTCGCGGACGGGAGCGTATTCATCGCCGATGTGCATCTCTCCGGTCCCCCCCATGATGTAATACAGTTCCGTGGACTTCTCCAGCATATGGGGAAGGGACTCCTCGCCCTCCGGGACGATGGCGTGGGCGAAACTGCATGAAAGCCCGGCCGCACCCGGTACCTTGTCCGGGTGCAGGAGTTCGCAGAGGATGGTACGGTCGATGACACGTTCGTGGGGGCAGTGGGCAATGTCACGGATGAGCATGGGATATCTCCTTGCAGGTATTACAAAAACTTCTGTCCGGCATGGGTTAAATAGAGGTTTGCCGGCATGTGCCATCCGGCCTGCCGCTGACACAGGGCAGATCCGGGCTGGGGCACTCAAACTTTATCCATCCCTGCACCTACCTCTCCATGGTGAAACCTGATATGAAGATAATCGGCATCAATGCAAGTCCGAAAGGTGAGAAGAGCCAGACCCGCCGGCTCGTGATGGGCGTGCTTGAAGGGGCACGGCAGTCCGGGGCAGATATTACGTTCATCGATATCTGCTGTCTTGACATCCACTACTGTACTGCCTGCGGCACCTGTTACGCGAAAGGGGAGTGCATCCACGATGACGAGTATCCGATGCTCCTCCAGAAGATGATGGATGCTGACGGGATAGTGCTTGGATCCCCGAACTACATCAACGCGGTGACTGCCCAGTTAAAGACGATGCTCGACCGGATGGCAGACGTAGTGCATTGCCAGTCGCTCTCCGGTAAGTACGGGTGTTCGGTCTGCACGGCGGGGGGCTCGCATGCCGACGAGGTTGCGGACTACATGAACATGGCCCTTTTGAATTTCGGGGCGACCACGGTGGGAAAAACCTCCGTTCTCGTGGGAGCTGACCCGAACGCGATTGTCGGTGCCGAGAAGGATGCTAAGGAGCTGGGCCGGAAACTCGCAGATGCTATCAAAACGAAGTGGGTTGATCCAGTGCAGGAGCAGCACCACAATGAGAGGAAGGAGTACTTCAAACGGATGGTGTCGTTCAACAAGGAACTCTGGGCGCACGAGTACGAGTACTGGAAGGGGCTTGGGGAGCTCTGAGTAATCCCTTTTTCTGGTCTTTCTGTTTGTTTTTTATATGTACATTTTTTGATCAAACCTGATCCGCACGGGCCAGGTATCACGTATTTTGTCTCATTGGTTTTTAGACAATCCGGCCAGAATGTATTTAAGGAAATAATAATATAAAAATTTTTTACTGTTTGGAAAAGGAAGGATCATGATACAGAAAACAATTCAGATATTCACCAAAAAGGAAGAGGAGCTTTTTCATCTCCTCACCGGGATCGGCATGAAGAAGAATGTGGCGAAGCTGCTTGTTTTCCTTGCAGACAAGCCAGAGGCTACGTCTCGGGAGATCGAACACGGCACCGACCTGCGCCAGCCGGAAGTGAGCATCGCGGTGAAATACATGAAAGAACAGGGATGGATCCGTAACAGCAACAGCTCTGCTTCTGGCAAGGGTCGGCCGGAGAAGGTTTTCACGCTCGCCAAACCCATGGTGAAGATTGTGGAGAGCATCGAGAAAATGCGGAAGGGAGAGATCGAAAGCCAGCTGGCACTCATCAGGAAGATTAGGGATTTTGTGTGATGAAATCCAAAAAATAAAGAAATAATATACGGGCCTTTCTCTCTTACCCGCCAATTCCTGAGACTATCGCGACGATTTGCTGAGCCGTCACCGGATCCACAACCCGGGCCAGAACTAGTCCGGCTAATGCGATGAACACAGTCCAAAACACTTTCTTCACATGCTCGTTCTTCCCGAACGCCTCGATCGCGGCATCCGTGTCAGCATGGAGCCCGCGCTGGATCAGCTTCGGCAGGAACACAAACAGCGGCAGGAACAGGATCGCAGCGCCGATGAACGCAAGGGTGATCTCCGTCCGGCCTGCCATGAAGATCCCGAGCGGGACCGCAAACACCCCGGCAAGTATCGTCGAGACCTGAAAGTAAATCCGAGAAGCAACAGTGGGAAGCACGATTGAAAGGAAGCGAACATGGATTTCCGACCCCTTCATCTTATTTCGAGATAAATCCTGATGTCTCTGTTAGGCACATATCAGAAGAAAATCTTCGGGTTGTCATGGGAATAATCCTAAGAGAAAAATGTTGATCGATTTTTCTTATGAGATTCAGCAGAACTGATTCGGATGACGGACTTTCGTACCCTCCGGGTAGGTAATGATAAATTCGTTATCAGAAATTCCCGAATTGATCGTGAAATTCTTTACTTCAAAGGTTGTTTTCAGGTTTCCTGTTGAATCGAAAGCCTTGATCCTGGTAACGAGCCAGAATTCCCTGTCAATCCAGATCCGGATCTTACCCTCTTTTCCCTCGCCGAAATAGTCCGTGTATCCAGAATTTATGGCATCAATCACATATGCCTCTCGCCCGTTCACAGTTTCCAAGCCATGTTCTGAAAGGTTAAAATCACCTGAAAATAACACCGGAAAGGCAAGCCGGTTAGGATCGGCAATCGGAGGAAAACACGTTTCCGGGTTATTAATCGCTAAGATGTCAACAGTATGTGATTCCGGCTGAAACTCGGTGAAGGTGAGGTTATGAACAGACTGGATCCATGTCCTGCCAGTAGGATCGTACCGGTGTTTTAGGAGATACTGGTAAGGTCTTTTATAGAGAATATCGATTTTGTGTGAACCACCGGGCATTGTCTGAATGACAGTCATCGAGTAATCGTTAATCGAGCTGATATGAGATTTGTAATTCGTAACTATTCCGGTGACCGTATCCGGGTTACCTGTACAACCGGCAAACGCCATGACAGCAACAAGGAGTATAAACAGCGACATGGGAGAAAAAAATGGGGAGAGAGTAGTGGGTTTCATGCGGGAATGTTCACCATGGGGAATACGTTCCAAGCCCTGTTATCCCAGCTATAACCGGTCCAGACATATGGAGGCCAGTTAATGCCATCGGGTGATCTGAAATCAAAGGTACCAACGGAATTGAATACTTCATCCGGATGTTTCCAGATACCGTTGATCATACACCAGTCATTCCGTACCTGAGAGCGTGCGTAGAGAGTGATTGCTCCCAGCGGTATCGTACCAAGTTCAGAGGAACTTTCACTGGTACTTATCTGTGTTGCTGGATTGACTGTATCGTGATAGTCATAGTAGTACCACTGGTTGTTCCTGACGTCCCTCATCCAGATCTGGTAAAATCCGAGGTTCGAGCCAGTATTCACAAGAACATACCACTCATAGCTCTGGGAGACTACACCCACAGTAGCAGGAATGTACGTTCCTGTCCCACCCAGGTGTTCAGGATTCCCGGTACTTACCCAAGGGTATACGGGATTTGCATTCTCGCCATTATACACTACGGGAAATACCTTGATGGGGGAACCAGAGAAATCACTGCTATCATATTCAGAAATGACTTCGATAGTCACTCCATTATTGTAATAATTTTCCAGTTCCTGAAATGCCTGGTATCTCTGACCGGAATACGTGTAGGTCAGGGGGGTAATCGAACCTGTCATATAGTTAATACCGGATTGGGTAGGAGTAAATGAAACCCTCCACGCACAGGTTTCCGGGGTGCACCGGGTTACCGGGTTTGCCAGCAGAGAAGCGGGCAAAAGAGCACTGTTCTGGATAGTATCAGCAGACCGTTGTTCTGTCAACCCTGAACCTGTTTTCTGGTCAGCTGTCGGGAATGTAAACTGCCTTGCGGGAAAAGATAGTTTCACCATATTGGGATTTGTGTTCAATGCAGAATACATTGTTTTTGGAATCCTAAGGTTTACCGTTTTTTCGCCCATCTTGAGCTGTTTACTCACGAATTGTCCGTTCGTATCCTGAACAAACGCTGAGTCAAATTCTTTTTTTGAGACAGAAATGTCGATAAGTTCCGGATCCTTGCTGGTATTTTTTTCTTTCAGCCATGATTCGGGAATGTCAATTATGAACATTTCCGATTCGGGCAACGGTTTTGCCGGTTGGAGATCTTTAGGTATCTCAACCGGGAAATCGACATGCTGAGCATGTGAAGTTTTTACAATGTTTGTTTTATCTGGGTGCCTGCACTGACAGGTACAAACACCATGCTCACCAGCATGAGTGCGATGAGCAGGGAGATTCCCCATATTCCTGATTCTTTTTTCATTTTTGTTTCCTCCGTTTCTTACTCGTTCACAGAGGCATGACCCAAAACTTCATTATTTCAGAAGATAATTGTCTCATGCCTACGGGCAGGCAAGGTTCATCTGACTTACTAGGGAAGGTGAACCTCGTCCTACAACTTTCAGGTTATCCTTACGATCATATATAATCGTAAGATACAGATTGTTCGATAACGATTTCTCTTACACGACGTCGAATGAAAATTTTAACGCCATTATGAAATTATAACAGCATTAAAATTTTCAATACGGTTGTAAGTATTTTTTTAGTTCTCCAAAAAAATAATTGAAATCGAAGGGGCAAGGTATCCATTCACACCCCCAACCCCGTAATAATACCGACAATCTGCTGCGCCGTCACCGGGTCCATAACCTGCGCCAGCACGATCCCTGCTACGCTGATGAATAAAACCCAGAACACTTTCTTCACATGCTCGTTCTTCCCGAACGCCTCGATCGCGGCATCCGTGTCCGCCATCATCGCCCGCTGGATTAACTTCGGCAGGAACTGGACCGCAACCCCGATGAATGCCAGGGTGATTTCTGCCCGCACACTACGGCGAAGCGCGCCCGGCTTACAGGAACAACAACGGTAATTTTCCGGTCACGGGTTCGGTCATCCCATCCTAACCTCATACCCCGCTTCCATCACCGCTTTTTTGATAGCCTCGCCGTGATCCCTGCCCCGGGTCTCCAGTTCGAGATGCACCCGGGCCATCTGCACCGGCACACTGCTCTCGCCCAGCGTGTGGTGGATGTGGAGGATGTTGCCCCGTTTTTCTGCGATCACGGTAAGGAGACGGGCGAGGGTGCCGGGCTGGTCGTCGAGGAGCACGGAAAAGCGGAGGATCCGCCCCTGCCTTGCCATGGACTGCCGGATGATCCGGAAGAGCATGGCGCTGTCAACATTCCCGCCACTGATCACTAGGACGACCGTGCTGCCGGCCTTTATGTCAATGGAGCCGTTCATGAGAGCTGCGAGCGGGGCGGCGCCGGCACCTTCTGCCACGATATGCTTGCGTTCGAGCAGGAGAAGCATTGCATCCGCAATCTCCTCCTCGGTTGCCACCATGATACCGTCTACAAAGTCGCGGATGATCGGGAACGTTAGGGTGCCTGTCTCGGTAACGCGGATACCGTCCGCGATCGTCCGGCCGGCGCGGACCGGTGTCGGGTATCCCTGCCGCAGGGACTCCTCTGCTGAAGGACAGGCTGTGGCCTGCACACCTACGATTGAAACTTCCGGCCGCAGTGCTTTTGCCGCGGTCGCGATCCCGGCGATGAGCCCCCCGCCGCCGACCGGTACCACAATGAGGTCGGTCTCCGGCAGATCGGCAAGGATCTCGAGGCCGATCGTTCCCTGCCCGGCAATGACATCCTCATCATCAAACGGGTGGATGAAGAGCCGGCCTTCCGCAGCAAGGCTCTCTGCCCGGGCAATACTCTCCTCGAGCGTCTTCCCGTGCAGGATCACCTGTGCCCCGTACCCACGGGTTGCTTCCAGTTTGGAAATGGCCGCCCACTCGGGCATCACGATGACCGCCGGCACCCCCGCGACATGGGCGGCGACAACAACCCCCTGAGCATGGTTCCCCGCCGATGCCGCGACAACCCCGCGTTCCCGTACCGCATCGGGCGATGAGAGGATCTTGTTTGCTGCCCCCCGCACCTTGAAGGAGCCTGCTTTCTGGAGCGCCTCGAGCTTGAACCAGACATGTGCCCCGGTCATCGCGGAGAGCGTGGGGGAGTAGACCACCGGTGTACGGATGATGCAGCCGGCAATCCGCCCCTCTGCTGCCCGAATATCCGCGAGCGCAACCATACTGGAGAGAGGTATGCGGGAGGATATGAAAATTGCGGAATGTTTTTTTTTTAAAGTTCCCCGATATCCTCGTTCCAGAGCAGGGGGTTCTTCGCGATGAAGTCCTCCATCATCGCTAAGCACACCGCAAGGTCGAGGTCGATCACCTCGATCCCGTGCGCCTCCATAAACTCCCGGGCACCGGAAAATGTCCGCGACTCCCCCACGATAACCTTCGGGATACGGAACTGGACGGCGGCACCGGCACAGAGATAGCAGGGCATGAGGGTAGAGTAGAGGACCGTTTCGCGGTACGAGCCGATCCGCCCGGCATTCATCAGGCAGTCGATCTCGGCGTGGATGATCGGATCCTCGTTCTGCACCCGGCGGTTGTGCCCCCTCCCGATGATGGCGTTATTCCGCACCAGTACCGACCCGACGGGGATGCCTCCTTCGGCAAGCCCCTGCCGGGCTTCTGCTATCGCTTCCTGCATGAACGGGTCGTTTTCCAACAGATCTGCTGACATGTCTCTTACCTCAATTACCAGCGGTCGGGTATCCCCTCGATAAAGGGCGTTCCGAAAACATACACTGGCAGGAACAGGGCTGCTGCAACCTGGTTGTACCACGGCAGTTCAGCAACCGGCACCACTCCGAATGCGAAGACCCAGACCACTAAGCCGAACGTGGATATCGCAAGCTGGACCCAGTCCGTGACCCCCTCGATCTTCCAGAGCCAGAGGAAGGTTACAATGATGCCTGCAAGAAAGATCCAGCGGGAGATGAGAGAGAAGTACGGCTGGAAACCCAGGGCGGCATAGGAGCTGCCGTAGACCGCGACAAAGAAGACAAGCCCCTCGACCGGGACGTATTTTACCAGCCGTTCGCGATAGGGATCAAGGGGGACCTCCCCGCCTGCAGTGCCCGGGCCTCCCGTATTCACGGCATCGCAATTCCGTTTTGTGACAACCAGCCGCATTGCTCACACCTACCGGCTCTTTTTCACGATGGACGAAGAAATAGGTTGCGCCCGCTACAGCCGGGTTGTACTTCATATCATGGCTTGTGCCCCGAAATGGTAAAGCCGTGCGGAAAACACGAAAAAAAAGTATCGGGGCCGGGGATTTTATGCCGCGGTTCGTTTCTTGATGATCTCAAGGGCTTCGAATGCCTCCCGCCGCACGGTCACGTTCTCGTCCGTGAGGAGGCCGGTGAGGTGGTCCACGGCTTTCTGGTCGCCGATCTCCCCAAGGAGGAGCGCCGCCCGTTTCCGGACATCGCTCTGGTCGTCCTTGAGGACCATGATCAGGGGTGTTGTGGCCGGCTGGCCGAGCATCCAGAGGGCCTCCATCGCCGCTGTCCGCATCCTTGCGTCTCCCTGCCGGAACACCTGCATGAGTGGGGCGATTGCGGGGACGCCGAGGGCTGCGAGCGCCTTCACAACCTCGATCCGGACGATCCGTTCGGGGTCGTCGAGCATCGCTATGATGGGGGCGATTGCCCGCGTATTGCCGATCTGCCCGAGCGCCTCGACTGCGCCTCTTCGGATGCCGGAGTTGGTTTCGCCAAGAGCCCTGATGAGCGGTTCAATGGCCGGTTCGCCAAGAGTCACCAGCGCCAGCGTGCTCCTCCGGCAGACATCCTCATTCACGTCAATAAGTGCCCTGATGAACGGTTCAATGGCCGGCTCACCAAGGGAGACGAGGGTGGCCATTGCCGCCGTGCGGACATGCTCCCGTGTATCGTTGAGGGTTTCAATAAGAGGG
>CAZMCL010000070.1:0-7782 GCA_964564375.1 uncultured Methanoregula sp.
TTTTCTTAGCGTATTTTCACGCCGGAGAGTTCTGCTTCAGCACGGCTTTTGAGAGGGGAGTCCTGATCGTACCTGCAAGGGGGGACCCCTGGTTACAGTTTGAGGGGGGGTGCCCCTGAATAATTCTGATAGGGGGCCCATGCACACGCCCGGGGCCTTTCATGGGGGGTGGGGGATCGCGGCTGCACCAAAGACAGGGGGCCCCCTTCGTTTATGAGGAGGGGGGTAGGGTATGCCAGCTGAATGGATCACAAGAACGATCTTCCGCGCCTTTGTGCCGATCGTGGCTGGCCAATGATTTCCTGATGAAAAAAAGTGGGTAAAACTCAACAATCTGCAGGTTTTTGATGATTTTGGGTGGGTTTGGAACTTTATCCCGCAATAAAATAAAAATCTTTTAAAGCACCCGTGGCTCAACCCATATCTGGTGAAAAAAAGTATGGATTATGGTTCTATGGTTGGCGACTCCTTTGCCTATGCAAAGGATGCTGTGATCGGAAAGTGGATGCAGTGGCTCCTCTTAGTGATCGCAACGCTTATTTTCTGCATCCCCCTGCTCGGTTACACGTTAAAGGTCCTCCGCGGCGAGAAGCCGGCACCGGAAGTCACCGGCTGGGGGACGCTGTTCATTGATGGCATCAAGTACTTCATCGTCTCCCTCATCTGGGCAATCCCCTGCCTTATCGTCTTCTTCCTTGGCATATGGTCGGTTATCGCGGCAGTTGTCATGGAAGGCGATCCTGCTGCAATGATGGCAGCGATCACCGGCGCACTCCTGTACTTCCTCCTCTTTCTTGTGCTTGGCATCATCACCGGACTGTTTGCCACGATCGGGATCGTCCGGTTCGCACGCACGGGCAGCATGGGCGAGGCCTTCAACTTTGGTGCCATCCTCGATACCATCGGGAAGATTGGCTGGGGCAACTACATTCTTGCTTTGATCGTTCTTGTTATCGTCCAGATTGTCATAAGCATCATCCTTGGCATCATCACGATGATCCCCATCCTCGGCGCCATCATCCAGTTCGTCCTGATCGCCCCGATAACACTGTTCGAGGCACGGTACATCTGCCAGATCTACGATGCAGCCGGCGTGTGACTTTTCCCTGACAACCTTTTTTTTCTTTTTTGGCTTCCCCAAGCATATTTATCCCTTGATCAGCGAGATCCGGTTGTAATCCCCATGGATGACAGTCCCGCAGGATTACGGAAGACGCGAAATTGCCAGGTACTTTGAAAAAAGGGGAAAAAACATTACGCCGGCCTAAGCTCCACCAGCTTCAGCGCCCGGCCCTTCTCGGAGGTATCCACGGCGTTATCCGGAGCAAGTATAAATAAACAAAACTAAAAAAACGAAAGACGTTTCCCAAAAAAAAGGTTCGGATCAGGGATTAATTGTTGTAATAATCCCCTGCGCTTTTGCAATCAGCTGAACCGCCTTGTCGTGCGGGATCTTCTTCCCGTCCTGCGCTCTTACGGTGCTGATGAACGAGTTCAGGTATATGACCGCGGTCCTGTCTTTTGCACATTCAAGGCCAAATAACGCTCCATCGAGCTGCTGCAGCAGGGGCCGCTCAACCGAACGCTGGAGGTTCAGGCTCTTCACATCCGCTGACAGTGAATTGGTCTGGTCGATCGCCGGCTGGTTCACGGGCAGATCGATCGCCTCGATGATTGCATCGGCCGAGTTCTGCATGGTCGCAGCCTGTCCTGAAGTCAGCGGCCAGCCCCTGATGTAGCTGACCGTGAGCTTGAAGACCTTCATGCCCAGCACGGCATCGCCGGGACGGTTCTGGTTCAATGAGCGTTTGACATCGAAGAGCTCCGCAACAAGCAGCCGCTTGAAGACCCTTGGGACATTGTTCTGGTTATTGACATAAACGATGAGCTGGTCGATGAGCGTGATCGGGTTGGCGGGATTGGCTACCGTGATGTAGTTCGTCAGCGACTTTATCGAGTTCCCGCCGTCATTGGTCGCGGTCAGGTTCACGGTGTAGGTTCCCGACACGTCATACTGGTGGACGGGGTTCTGCTCTGTTGAGACATAGCCGTCGCCGAAGTCCCATGCCCATGACGTGGGTCCTTCAGTGGAGAGATCCGTGAACTGTACGGTCAGCGGGGCATCACCGGAAGTCGGGCTGCCGGTGAAGTCGGCAACGGGTGCCGGTATGGGCAGGACCGTGATATAGTCCGGCCGGGTCTCGAAGACATCCGCATCGTAGTTGGCAACTTCCAGCACAATCGTATAGTTGCCCGGTGTGGTGTAGGTGTGCGTGACATTCGGCCCTGCGGCATCTGCGCCGTCACCGAAGGTCCAGTACCACAGTGTGGGCACCCCTCCGGTCGAAGTGTCGGTGAACTCGACCGTCAGCGGAACGTAACCGGAACGCGGGGTTGCCGTGAAGTTGGGTATCGGCGGCGTTAATGGATTGACCGTGATGAGATCCGCCATCGTCAGCGTGTCGCTGCCATCTGCGTTGGTCGCGGTCAGGGAGACGGTGTAGTTCCCGACTTCCATGTAGGTGTGCAGCGGGTTCTGCCCGGTTGCCGTTGTGTTGTCACCGAAATCCCAGCTCCATGCGGTTGCATTGAATGATGTGTCATTGAACTGGACATCCATCGGCGGTTTGCCAACCGTCGGAGTTGCGGTGAAGTTGGCAACAGGGCGGTTGGGTTCGGTGACCGTGATCAGTTCGTACTTGACCCGCGTGTCGCTGCCGGTCGGACTCGAAGCCGTCAGGGTCACAGTGTAGGTGCCGGGATCCATGTAAGTGTAGAAGACTGTTGGGTTCTGGACCTGTAGGGTCTGGTTATTGCCGAAGTCCCATCCCCACATCGTGGCATTGCGGAGCGATGTGTCGGTGAATTCAACCGTCAGCGGGGCTATGCCGGAAGTAGTGGAGACGTTGAAGTCCGCGTAGGGCGGGGCGTTGGGGCCGAGGTCGGCGGCGATGCTCCCGAGTGCCATCGTATTCAGGTTCTCGGACATCTGGTGCCCGATAAAGATCATTGCTGAATAATTCACGTAATAACGGTCTGGCAGGTATACAATGATATTTTTAAAGCTGTCGAGATCCTGATCGGTCATGCCATATTTCATAAACAATTCAGTCTGGCTCTGTGGCAGCCCGTTCTGTGTGACATTCTGTTTGATTAATGCAATATCATCCGCGGTCGGTTCAAGTCCGCTCTGTTCCAGTTCACGGACGAACGGCACCGCCTTCATTTTCAGTACAGAATAATCGTTGCTGACCATGCTCTGGTACCGGTACCTTTCCTTGAGCAGGACGGCACTCCATAATGTATCACCTGCTGCAACCGCGCTGCTGTGTTTGATGGTAGCATCAGTAAGTCCGGTTGTATCCCAATACGTTGCCTCAAGCTGTACAAGGTATTCCTTCGCAGGACCCTCCGGTAGCGAATCAATCTCGGTAATATGCAGGGTATCAACTTCAATCGGCGAAGTGTAATCAGGAACAGGATCGAGTGCCTGCACAATACTCTGTTTTGCCAGGTTTGATACGATTAACGAAGCAACATCACAGGTAATTCTAATCGCGGGATGTTTTGCCGCCATGCCGATTACACTATATATAACGGATAGTACTTCATCGAGTATGGCATTCCAGAACGCATAATATTTGGAGGGCGGTGCCTGGACTGCAACATCAAATCCCGTATAGAGGTTTAACGGCCCGTTATATATTGAAAACCAGTCGGCAGGTAAAGATGCATCCACATTTTCGCCGTTAAATAAATATTTATAATGCACGGTCGGGGTGCACTGGAGATGTTCAAACGCGGTATTGATGTCGCTGGCTAAAAATAGTATATCAGCGACATTGAGAGCTTTGCCAACGATCTTGAAAATTTTCTCAGGTGTAGGCATTTCAAGGTTCTGGAATGATTTGATCGCCTCATCAATTACCAGCGCTGTCTGTGATCCGATGAGGAAATTATCGTCAATGATCAGTATTTCTATAACCTTCTGCGGGCCGGTCATCTCAAATTCTGATCGCAGCGGGTTGAATGGATCGCCTGAATGCATGTAAGTGAAATCTGCAGATGTTACTCCGGTCTGGCTGCCCGTGAAAATATTTACCGGTTTTTCTGGCATCCACTGCATATCGTCTTTTAATAACGGCGGGATTTTTTCCTCCCGTGATGTAATCACGCGGGTAGTTGATGTTCCCGTAGGATTTTCTATATCCAGCATTATCCTGTATGAATTACCAAATGTTGGCCAGTTGAGACTTCCATAATCAACCCGGACATTTGTAGCACTCAATAGCGGTGATTGGGGTTCTGTCACGGTAGGTGTAACCGTCCATGTCCCGGTCGGCGTTGCAGTTACTGTTGTCGGTACTATCGTTGTTGCAGTCGGCGTAGGAGTGGGTGCCGGCGCGACAGGGTCGCCCCATACCGAAATAGTTGTCGAGAACTGCGAGATCGCATCGTATGCATCCGTAACGGTCAACCGCGTCTCGTACACATGCAGCCCGTTCTCGTGGACGATGAACGTATGCGCCGGGTTCTTCAGAGTTGAAGTTGTGCCGTCGCTGAATTCCCAGAAGTAGCTCTTGATGTCGCCCCATGACCGGTCGTAGAACTGGACCCTTAACGGGGAATCTCCACTGTAATAATCCGCGGCAAACTGTGCCGAGACTATGTTGGACGGTTTTGCCTCAGGGGGTACGGTCTGGAAATCGACGTCAACAAATTTCTCATGTGATCCGAATGCGTTCCAGACCAGCTGGCCCATACGGTAGAATCCCGGCTTCTCGAAATAATGCGTGGGATTCGGGGCGGTTGTCATCCCGCCATCCCCGAAATAATACCGCAGGTTCGTAGCCCCCTGAGACCTGTCAGTCAGCTGGATAGCGGGTTGGTTCGGGGGGCTGGAGATTATTGTTGATCCGAAATCAGCTACCGGTGCGTCAGGATTGAAGCCGATGATATAGACTGCCCCGTAATTTGCGGTGTAGGTCGACGCCCTTCCCAGTGAATCCACTACCGACAGTGAAGGGGTGTATGCCCTGCATTCTTTTGTCGGAGCAGTATAGGTGTGCATCGGGTTCTGCTCGTGCGATATCGCACCATCCCCGAAATTGTAAGTCCATTGTGTGATGTCGCCACGGGAATTTCCCCAGAAATAAACGGTATAAGGGGAATATCCCTGCGGATTATGAATTATGAAACCGGCCTGGGGTACCGGGGGAATTACCGGTTCTGGGAGAACGGTAATCGTCGCATTCCACGAGGATTTCCGTAACGTGCTGTCCGTGATGGTCTCGATAACTTGGTGGCCGCCGAGTTTCGTGAATGTATGGTTGGGATTTTTTAGCGTTGAATTCGTGCCGTCGCCGAAGTCCCAGTAATAACCGGTTATCGGTACGTCCCCCACCATCGAATAATCAGTGAACTGCACTTCGAGCGGTGCGGTGCCGTTAGTGATGCTCGGCATGAAGCCGGCTACGGGCGGGGCCTCTTTTACTTCTGAATACCAGACATCTGTCATTAAAAGCGATGATCTATCACCGCCGATCAACCACATCCGGCTTCCGTCTGGAGATACAACCGATGAATAACCCTGGCGATAAGGGAATGCTGCCGATGAATTCGACTGGATCCATGTGACACCATCCATGGAATACCAGACATCATTCAAATAACCAGATGCGTATCCACCAATCACCCACATGGGACCATTATAGACTACTGAAGTGTGAGTATGCCGGCTCGAAAATGCTGCGGAATCTGTTGCCTGCGTCCATGCCACACCATCCATAGAATACCAGACATTGTCTCCCATATCGTATCCCGGTTCCCCCTCGCCACCGATAACCCACATCTTATTACCATAGACAATGGATGTGTGTTCATACACAGGTGAGAACGCTGCCGATGCGGTCGTCTCAGTCCATGTTACGCCATCGCTGGAATACCAGACATCATTCAGCGGCCCGCCCCAGAGCCCGCGAACAGCTCCAGCAATAACCCATATCTTGTTATCATAGACAACGGACGAATGCTGATACCGGGCGGGAAATGCTGCCGACGCTGTTGCCTCCGTCCATGTCACGCCATCGCTGGAATACCAGACATCATTCATTATTCCCGCGTCACCTGATCCGCCAATCACCCACATCCTGTTATCATAGACAACTGAGGAATGATCATACCGGGCAGGGAATGCTGCGGAATCTGTTGCCAGCGTCCAAGACTCCCCATCGCTGGAATACCAGACATCATTCAAACTTCCCCCATGTCCTGATGAATATCCACCAATCACCCAATATTTATTATCGAAAACAACAGAGGTGTGCTCACCCCTTGAAGGAGAGACGGTCGGGGGAGACCCATTTTTTATCCATGTTGCACCGTCAGTACTGGACCAGACCTCATTCATACCTCCACTAATCAAGAATATTGTACTGCCATCGGTGGATACCATAGCGGGGCCTATTACGGGCATCCCGAATCCTGTAGGTGAAATTACTTCTGTCCAGCTGATACCATCGGTAGAATACCACATATCAGATAATGGCTGCAACCCCTCATAGCCACCACCTAACACCCACATCTTATTGTCAAAGACAACATAATTTGGGTCGACCCGGGCAGGGAATGCTGCTGACCCGGTTGCCTCCGTCCATGTCACACCATCGCTGGAATACCAGACGTCATTATACATTTTATAGGTACCATTTTCATAAGTAAGCCCGCCGATCACCCACATCTTATCGTCAAAGACTGTAAATGATTGGCCGGATCGGGCAGGGTATGTTGCCGACGCTGTTGCCTCCGTCCATGTCACACCGTCGCTGGAATACCAAGTGTCATTCAGGACATTCCCATACATATCTTCCCCGCCGATCACCCACATTTTATTATCATAAACAACGGTTGTAAAATAATTCCGGGGGGGAAATCCTGCTGATGCGGTTGCCTCCGTCCATGTCACGCCATCGCTGGAATACCAGACATCATTCATTATTCCCGCGTCACCTGATCCGCCAATCACCCACATCCTGTTATCATAGACAACTGAGGAATGATCATACCGGGCAGGGAATGCTGCGGAATCTGTTGCCAGCGTCCAAGACTCCCCGTCGCTGGAATACCAGACATCGGTCAAATAAGTAACGAGTTCGCCATTGGGATTCAATCCACCAATAATCCATATCCTGTCATCATAGGCAACCGAAGAGTATCCTTGTCGGTCCGGAAATGATGCCGGTTCTGTAGCCCGGTACCAGATACTCCCCGGCACATTCTCAGCTGCAGCTGGCATTACAATAAAGCACAGGAATATGCTCAGCGCAAAAAGGACCAGAACGGTATTTGAAAACGATCGCTTCTGATTTGGAAAAATGGCAGACATATACTCAAACACACTCACAATTATGAATTAACAAAAAACGATAGAACGCAGCATAAACATTGTGATTTTTATTTTGTGATATAATTTTTAAATGCTATTTAAATTGACCGATTTGAATTACGAATATTCCGAATTTTTTTATCAAGATGCTTTTGGAATACTGGTTTTTATCAAATTAAACAAAAAGAAGTTGTCCTTTTACAAATTGCACAATAAATCGTAAACATTTTCGGAAATTCGCTGAAAAATGCCGTTGATAACCAGAATTCATTAAAAAAGATGAGAATGTGGTGCACCTCCGAAAAACCGGATTGGTGCACCAGAAAAAGACCGCGCGAATCCTAAGCCGGCCTAAGCTCCACCAGCTTCAGCGCCCGGCCCTTCTCGCAGATGTCCGG
>CAZMCL010000071.1:0-7708 GCA_964564375.1 uncultured Methanoregula sp.
CGGTCTTCGAATGGTTCTGTTATATTATACGGGTGACCCGCAATGGATGTTAGGACTTATCGGGTTTGCAGCGTTTGGAGTGACAATCTGGCTCTGTCGGCCGGAGATGCCGTGGGTAATTGCAGCGGAAGAGACGGTGACTGATATGATAAAAGCGAAGGACTGATTCCTCAAGTAAGTTTTTTCCGACAGTGTTACCGGCACTCCGCTCCAGGATGGGGGAAACGGACACATTATCCTCTGACAGCAATTAACAGGATATGATCCGGGTGGCTTGCCTCCTCTGACTTTTTAAAGTAAAAAAGGGTTGAAAGTGAATGCCACACCCCAACAGGGCACGTGTTTAAAAAAAGATCAGTCGTGCTCCTCAAACAGCGCCGGGTTCTGCCTGCGGATCCACCAGCGCCGGACGAGCAGGCCGCTGCCCGCCACCAGCACAATCCCGGCAACTGCCGCAGCAATCGTGAAGAAGGGGATTTCGGCCGTGTTTTTCGGTCCCGCCGACGCTGCCGGTACAGCCGTGGTTGAAATGGTTACCGATAGCGATACAGCGGTCCTGGAGGTGGGGGATGACGGACCGGATACCTCCGGGATCGCGCCCGGCGTTTCATCGGCTGGTGCCGTATATGTCGTGACCGGCACGGTCGTATCCGCGGGAACCGTCTCCGCCCGGGTGGCAATAGCAAAGTGCGAGAAGTCCGGCGTTGTTGCGGTCAGGTAATACACGCCTCCGGATTCGTAATCGTACGTTGTCGGGAGTTCCTCCCACACACCGTCCGTGTTATGCATCATTACGATATCTTCCGGTGCAAGGCCGTGCTCTATGAGCCAGCCCGCATCGATTGCGAAGACGATATGCCCGTGGTCGATCTTCGACGGGTTCACCGCAACTGGCACGATGGAGACGACGCCGGCTGTATACCGGCCGCCGATCATGTCCGAATGAGCGGCGTTCACATCGGTGACGATAACATCGGTCGGGCCGAGTTCCTCTGTTGACTCGATAGTGACCGAGATGATCGCCCATGGGACGTCCGCGGTAATCAGCTCGTTTATGGCAAATATCATGGGCTGGCCGGCACCGGCTCCGGAACAGGTCGCCATGCACGAGCTGGCCCGGCCGGTGTCCAGGGAATCGGAGGTTGAACTGCCGGTATATGGGGCGGCCGGTACGGATTTCATTACGCCAACCGTGACGGTCTGGTCGTCGACCGTTGCCGAGATGCTTCCCGTACCCTCCGTTAAAGTGAAGACCGTTTCCGCAACGCCGTTTGTCGTCCCGGCAGTTGCGGGCGCAACCGAACCGCCGGATAAGGCCGCAAAGGTTGTCACGATGCCGTCCGGGACAAACACGCCCCCGCCCGAGGTGTCGGTACCGTCCGAGTTGTGGGTGAGGCTTGCCCGGATCACGGACGTCCCGCCTTCCGGAATAGCTGCCGGGTCGGCACTGATGCCGAGCACCAACCACGGGTCGACACCGACAGTGCCATAAGTAAAACCCGACGGGTCGGCATTCGTGCCCCACCAGTTGTTCTCTGCATTGACGGTGCCGCTTGATCTATAGATCGCGTCGCCTCCGCCATCTGCCGTGCAGCCGGTTATCGTGGATGACGTCACTGTCACGGTGCTGCCGAAGAGGACGTTAAAGATCGCGCCGCCATCGTCGCTTGCCGAGCATTCGGTTATCGATGATGACGTGACCGTCAGGGTGACGACTTGGTTATAGATCGCGCCGCCATCGTCGCTTGCCGTGCAGTCGGTTATCGATGATGACGTGACCGTGCCGCCGAGGGTATAGATCGCGCCGCCTAAGGTTGCCGAGCATTCGGTTATCGTTGATGACGTCACCATCAGGGTGCCGGAGAAGGTAAGGATCGCGCCGCCACTACCTCCTGCCGAACATTCGGTTATCGTAGATGACGTCACCGTCATGGTTACGCCGTCGTCATAGATCGCGCCGCCATCGTCGCCTGCCGAGCAGTCGGTTATCGTAGATGACGTCACCGTCACGGTGCTGCCGAAGAGGACGTTATAGATCGCGCCGCCATCGTCGCCTGCCGAGCAGTCGGTTATCGTAGATGACGTCACCGTCACGACGCCGCCGGCGTTAGAGATCGCACCGCCATCGACTGTCGCCGAGCATTCGGTTATCGTTGATAACGTGACAGTCAAGGTGCCGGCGTTGTTATAGATCGCGCCGCCCCAACCAGCCGTGCAGTTGGTTATCGTTGATGACGTGACCGTCATGGTGCCGCCGTTGTTGTAGATCGCGCCGCCATAAGCTCCTGTCGCAACCCCGTCCCGCAGGGTCAGGCTGTCGATGGTGGCGGTGACGCCGGGGTTGACCGTGAAGATCCGGCCCGCCATCGAAGCATCGATGATCGTGTCCGTGGCGTCGTGGCCGTACGACGTGTTCGCTCGGATGATGAGGTTTTTGCTGACAACGGTCCCGTTATAGGGATACGTGCCCGGGTTCAGGATGATGGTGTCGCCCGCTGCCGCGGCTGCAATGGCGACGGCGATGGAGTTGCCGGGATTGATCGTCCGGTCATCAGCCGATACCGGCGCAATGCAAGCGGCGAGCACCAGGAACAGGATGCTGAAAATGAGATACCTGGTATGTAACCTGCCCATAATATATCACCCCGTTATAACAGCCATTTTACGGAGCGATGATTGCGAGCGGGTGTTTATTTTTTTGAAAACGATTGACCGGGAGTGTAACCGTGTTTCGTAGTTTGTTGTGGATATGGTGGTTTAGACCGGAAATTATCCAGTAAGCCGTGTTCAAACTGTATGATAGATTATATTACATAAGAATGCTTAAAGATTCTGAAATTAATTCCCGTTCATATAAATCAATCATATTTACCGGACTTTTTTAAAGAGCGCCGGGTCCTGCCACCGTTCCGTTTTTTTTTAAAAGACCTGGTATTAAAAATATTTTTATTGTCAACAGAAGAAGCCTGGTTAATATCAAAAACACTGTCCTGTATTACCTGACCTGATTTACCGGTGTGAGGGTACATTATTTATGAAAGAACCTAACGGTTTTATTCATGACCGATGAGACATCCAAACCATGCACCGTTAAGCAGGACAGCCCCTGCCCTGCCTGTCCGCTGCCGGATAAAATCCACTGCAGATGGAACCGGCAGGTACTGAACGGTTTTTTTGCGATCGCGTTCCCGGCGTTTATCGGCACACTCGTCCTGCTGGTGATGTTTTTCTTTATCACCGGACACTGGTGGCCGATTGTATTCTATTTTATCCTCATCATTGTCATCTTCACCTGCGAGATAAAGTTCCTCTGCAGCCATTGCCCGTATTACGCAGCGGATGAAAAAATCCTCAAATGTCTCGGGAATAACGGGGCTCTTAAGATCTGGAAGTGTAACCCGGCTCCTATGACCGGAGGCGAAAAGACCTTGATGAAGCTGCTTGTGGCAATATTTTATCTTCTCATCCCGGTCATCACAACAGTTGTCGTTTTGGGAATTCTCCTTACCGGGCCGTATGATATGATCGTTCGGGCCGGAGCGGCAGGAGTTGCCATCCTGACTCTCTGGAGTTGCTGGAGTTTTATTACGATCATGAAGGCTTTCTACTGTTCGAAATGTGTAAACTTCTCCTGCCCGTTGAATACGGTAAAAAAACAGGTTGTTGATGACTACCTCAGGAAAAACGACGTGATGCGGGAGGCCTGGGAGAAGAGCGGGTATAAACCCGACTGAATTTTTTTTAGCGGAGAGGGATGCTATTATTGTTTTTTCTGGTGCTTGTGGTCAAAGTCAGTGCATGCCGGATGCAGTATGGTGGTTTTTTTTAACTGAACCGCACGATGTCCATAAGTTCGTATCGGCTCTTCATCTCCGGTATCCCAAATACCAAAACGTTAAGCGCTTTTGGGAAAAAACCTGTTTGCTGATCCCATCGGCACCGACTTGCTGGCTCAGTTGGCAGATAGTCTGGTCGTGTTAAAATGAAATATTGGAATATTAAACTCCGAATTATCCTAGGCATTCTTTTTCTCTGTGTCGTGTCCATCCCGGTTATGGCTGCACCGGGAGATCTGGTGACAACACCACCGGACGGCCCTTTTGACCCGGCAGAAGTGGAAGCGTTCCTGGACTATACGATACCCGCCAACCTTGCACGGTACAATATCCCCGGTGCGACAGTTTCCGTAGTAAAGGATGGCAATCTGGTTCTCGCAAAGGGATATGGCTATTCCAACCTCAGGAACAAGACTTCGGTGATCGCGGACCAGACCATCGTCCATATTGGTTCGACCACGAAACTTTTCACCTGGACTTTAGTGATGCAGCTTGTTGCCGAGGGAAAGATCGATCTGGATGCCGATGTGAATACGTACCTGAAAGATTTCCGGATCCCCGATACCTATCCGGGCGAGCCCGTCACCATGCGCCATCTCATGACCCACACGGCAGGTTTCGAGGATGAGGCCCGCCACACAACCGTTCTGGATATAAAAGACCTCATCTCCTACCGGGAATACTGCGCCAACAACATACCCACACGGCTCTGGCCCCCGGGAAAAGTCTCGTCCTATTCCAATTACGGCACGGTTCTTGCCGGGGTTATCGTAGAGGATGTGTCCGGCATGCCGTTTGATGAGTATCTCCAGTCCCGTATCCTTTCACCGCTGGGGATGAGCCAGACCAGTATAAAGGTAGTTCTCCCTCCTGAACGGGCATACAACCTGTCACAGGGCTTTGTCTATAACGGTAATGAGAACATTTTTGTTCCTGACGATATCTGGGCCATCGGCCCGGCAGGCACGATCAGTTCCACTGCGCCTGATATGGCCCGGTTCCTTGCCGCTCACATGCAGGACGGGAAGTTCCGGAACGCGACTATACTTCCGGCAGACACTACCAGCCTGATGCATGCCCGGGCATTCGCAAACGATCCCCGGGTCTCGGGCATGTGCCTCGGATTTTATGAAATGCAGATCAACAACCGGCGGCTGATCGGGCACGGCGGTGACACGCTGACGTTCCATTCCCTGCTGGTCATAATACCGGAAGAACAGGCCGGTTTCTTCGTCTCATTCAACAGTATCGGCGGGAAGAAAGCACGCGATGATTTGCTTAAGGAGTTTATGGATCACTACTACCCGGCAGATACAACGGTAACACCGCAGCCCGACCCGTCTGCAGCATCCCGTCTGCAGCAGTATGCGGGTACGTACGAGAGCAACCGTCACAACTACGCCCGTTTCGAGAAGTATTTCGCCCCGTGGGCTAAGATGGAGATTACTGCCACACCGGATGGTACGCTTCTCATGCCTGAAGGCAGCCAGACGGTCGAACTTATCGAGACTGAACCGGGGGTTTTCTCACGGCTTGACGGGATGCATACTGCCAACGGGAATATCGTCTTCCACACCCGTGCTGATGGTACGGTTGACTTTTACAGTATGGAGAATGTGCCGTTCCTGGTCTTTGACCGTGTCCCGTGGTATGCGACCACCGGGTTTACGGATAATCTCAAAACTGCGGCCGAAATCATCCTCGCCACGGTCCTGCTCTGGCCGCTGCTCTTCGTATTCCGGCGGGCATACCGGATCCCGGAACCAACGGTTCCCAAACCGGCCTCTGTCGCACGGTGGGTTGCCGGAAGTGCTGCGTTCCTCATCCTGGCCTTTACCATTGTCCTGCTGCCATGGGTCATGGAGAATGAGATTCTTGTTTCCTACGCGTATTACCCGGGCATTCCACCCCTTCTCACTGCAGCCCTCACGGTACCGGTCATTGCTGCCACTATGACTCTGGCAACTTTAGTGCTCGCTGCCCTCGCATGGAAAGAGAAGTACTGGACCACACTGCACCGGATCCATTACACCATTATTGCAACCGCACTCATTGGAATGCTGTGGTGGGTGAACTTCTGGAACCTCTGGGTCTTCAGTCTGTGAAGGGGATTTTTTTTTAAATATTTTTATTAATTCTCTTCGGGATTTGTAAAACGTTTTTTTTAATAATCCCGGTAACGTGAACGGGGTGGAAAATATAAAAAGGGGTGGTTTCCTCATTTTGCCTGTGCCATTGCTTCAATGAAATTCGCACCATTTTTGGCAAGGTCGGCCATATCGTATCCTCCCTCGAGGACGCCCAGCACCGGGATGCCGAGATCGCAGAACTTTGTGGCAATCTCCGAGAAGAACGGCGACGAGACTCCGATGTCGCTTAAAGGATCGTCTTTGAAGATATCGAGCCCGAGCGAGACGATGACTACCCATGGTTTATATCTCTTAACTTTACGGAGTGCCCCGTCCAGGTACTTCCGATATTCGTCATCGCCCACCCCGGCCGGAAGGGGGACGTTTATGTTGTATCCCTTCCCCAGTTTCTTGCCGGTTTCATCGGAAAAACCGGAAAAGTACGGGTACGACCGGTCCGGGTTGCCATGGAGGGAGACATAGAGTACGTCCGACTGCTCATAGAAGATACCCTGCGTGCCGTTGCCGTGGTGGAAATCAACGTCAACGATCGCGACATTGCCTTCCAGCGAGAGATAATGGGCGGCAGCTGCGGCGTTGTTGAAGATGCAGTAGCCCCCGAAATGCTCGTAGCCGGCATGGTGACCGGGCGGGCGGCAGAGAGAGAACACCCGGGTCTCCTTCCCGTCGCGGATGAGATGTGCACCGGTCAGTGCCACGTCAACCGATGCCTTTGCCGCAGTAAAAGTATCCTTGTCAATCTCGATCCCGACATCAAAACAGTAATACCCGGCTTTTTTAAAATTTATCCGGGGATGGGCGGAAAATTCCGGTGTGAAATCCCGGTACGGGAACACATGGGGGAAGACCGATTCCTTTTCACCGAGTTTTTCACAGGATTTGATGTAATCCACCATATCCGGGCTGGTAACTGCCTTGAGATGGGAGATGGGGAATTGTTTTGCGTCCCGTACCATGTCTCCCATCCCCCGTCCGATGACCTCGTCGCGGATGATCTGCGCCCGTATGTTCTTCTCCGGGTAGGGTACGAGCTTGCCAAAATTCCATTCGTACTGCGGATGATGGAGCAACTCTTTTTCAGAATAGATTACCTTCATGCCGGTCACCTTCATTCCTTTAGTCGGGGCTGTTCTTATTAAGGATTTTTGGATACCGGCTGTCCCGGTGCAACCGGAAAACACTCGCTACAACGGACAGGATATTGTGCCCTTGGTTTCCTGACAGGTTCTCCGGCAGGCAGCACGAACGGGATTTGGGAAGACAATGTATCTCATACTGGCATGCCCGGAGAGTTCCAGGGAGGTTAATTCACGGGTACCCCAAAAATTGGAGTTAATTATTTTTAGAGATGGCCCAATAGACTGGCATCACGGTTTTCGAATCCGATTACCGACAATGAGGATTTTCTTATGAACAGGACACAGGTTTTAGCTCTGGTAATGGCGGTCACGATCTGCCTCCTTGCAGCAGCGGGATGTACAGGTACCTCCGGCTCCGCTCAACCGGCAGCCACAAGTCAGGAAGTTACGCAACTTCCGGTTGTATCATTTGCCGCAACAGGGGGATTGGTAATAGGAATCTGTAACGGATTCCAGATACTGCTTGAGACCGGTCTGTTGCCCGGTGCTATGCACAGAAACAAGGACCTGCATTTCATCTGCAGACACACTCATGTACGAGTGGAGAACTCCCGTACCGCTTTCACGCACCGGTGCTCATCAG
>CAZMCL010000072.1:0-2130 GCA_964564375.1 uncultured Methanoregula sp.
GGGCCATATTCGAAAACTCCGGCACCGCTATGGCTATCGTTGAGGATGACCTGACTATCTTCCTGGCAAATTCCGAATTTGAAAAGATATCAGGATATAAAAACGAGGAGATAGCCGAGGTGGCCAGTCTGCTGTCCTTTGTTGTCAGGGACGACCTGTCAACGGCTACCGAATTCCATGATCTTGTCCGGAAGAACGCGGACAACCGGCCGGAACATTTCGAGTTCCGGTTCAGGGGCCGGGAGTGCAATATCAGAAATGTGTACGTGACCATCTATATGATCCCAGGGACGCCACGAAGGGTATATTCTCTCCTCGACATCACCGAGCTGCGGAAGATAGAAGAAGACCTCCGTCATGAGCTGACGAGGAAACGGGAATTCATCATCCTTGCCGCACACGAGCTGCGCACACCTCTCCAGCCGGTGCTGGGATACCTCAACCTTGTTCTTGAAGATCCGGATTCGTATGGCCTGAATACGGATGCACGGGGCATCCTTGGCAAATGTTCGGAAAATGTTGATCACATGCGGGAGATCGTTGAGCATATCATCAAGATGAGCAGTCTTGGACTGGGATACGGCCCGGAACAGATGCTGCCCCGTTTCAGGCCACGGTACAGTGAGATCTCTCCGAGACAACTGTTGTCAACGTATATTACGGTCCTCAAAAGCTCAAGCGACATTAAAGTCGACATCCGGATCCGTGACGACCTTCTATTCAAAACCGACAGCGAATACTTTTCCCTCATTATCCAGAGCCTGATATATTCGGTAATCGGGTATTCCAGATCACCAGCTAAAATCGAGATTTCCCATTACGGTGATGAAACCAACAATTATTTTACTATTCAAAGCAGCAATGCCTTGATTGCCCAGGAGATCCTGCCGAACCTGTTCAGGCCCTATTTTGTCGGTGATGAATCAAAACTTCTGGAAAAATCCGGATTTATCGGGCTGAGCCTTCCGGTTGCAAAACAGATGGCAGAAAAGTTAAGTGGCAATATTACCGTGACCAGCAGTCCTGATGCGGGTACTGAGTTCACACTGGTATTGCCAAAGTTCGGCAGGGCGGATTAGTTTATTGTCCGGGAACTCTTTATCGCAGGAACCCGCAAAAACCAAAAAGCGTTTTTTTAGCAGATGGACCCTGCAGTAGCAGATTCAGCACGTCACGTGGAGGATCGCCACGAACCGCTGCTTATCAGCCCCAACTGCTGGCAGGACATCCGGCAATGGCATGTCACCGGCTGCCCCGGAGCCGTCAGAACCGGGCCTGCCGATATGGATAGCCGCAGTGGCCGGCATCGCTATGCCGGGGATTGCTGCTGTTTACCTAAGGAGATGGTACCGCAGGAGGCAGAACCCGGTGCTGTTCAGCAAATCTGACTGAACCGGTCCTTAATTATTCGCTGTTTTTTTATGCATGTCTGCACAGGCCTTTCTGCACGGCCCCGGGTCTGTATAATTAAATCCCTGCTGAGCCAAATTCACTACCATGACACGCTGCGATAACTGCGGCAACGAGTGCACCCTCCCCTTCACCTGCCAGCACTGCGGGGGAAAGTACTGTGCCGACTGCCGCCTCCCGCCCAACCACAATTGCACCGGTATCGGCAGCTGGAATGCGAAACCCCGGCCTGCAGTTGGCATGAGTTACACAAGGGGCGGAGGCGTGAGCGCAACCGGTGGGATTGCAGCAGAGAGCCAGCGCGTGACCGCGAAGAAGGCGGCAGAGGGGATCCCGTACCTGAAGATTATGGCTGTGATAATCATCCTTGTCCTACTCGGGCTTGCGTGGCTGGCGCTGGTCGGGTATTAAACCGGAACGGATACAGGCTGGTCCCGTAAGAAGAAGAAAAATTTGTTAGTTCGCATCTGCTTTCTGGAGCAGGATGCGGCCCTTGGACGTGAGCCGGAGTACGATCTCGCTTGATGACTTGCCCCCGTCAAGGGTACGGTTGGACAGCATGACCCTGACTGCCGAGCGCACGCTGCTCTCCCCATGGTCCGGGAGGAGCTGCTGGACTACGTGGCCGATGTGACAGCCCTGCTTCTCGCTGACTGCCTGGAGAATATGGATATGGATGGGATCGGGCACGAAGACCTCGGGGGGTTTAAATGATATAGC
>CAZMCL010000072.1:2140-7622 GCA_964564375.1 uncultured Methanoregula sp.
CATCTCTAGTTACCTCACTTTTGAATACCCGGCCTGCTGATGCCGTGAAACGGCACCCAAAAACCGGAATTCCATGTACACATTGGACGTACGAGATGAAGTAACCATTCATATAAACCCGTATATAAATTCTTCCTGAACGGTTCTGCGGCCGGAACCCCGCTGCCATCGCGAGAACCGGAGTTTTTTTCCCCCGGAACGTTCACGATTGGATCGGGAACAAAATGAAGATCACGCGCCTCTATACCGGTATGGACGACCGCTTGCATTTCGAGGATATCGAGGTCCCGTTCGAAACCCGGGAGGACTTTGGCCTCTTCACGCTTCCTGAGCCGGCCAAGGCCTTCTTCTTCCGCGAGATCCCGCCCGGCTGGAAGTACGCGTGGCACAATGCTGTCTGCCGGGAGTACGTGGTCATGCTTGATGGTGAGGCCGAGATTGAATGCGGGGATGGCGAGAAGCGGGTGTTCCGGAAGGGGGATGTCCTGCTTGCCGAGGATCTCACCGGGCAGGGGCACCGCACGCGGGTTGTGGGGAAGAGAGTGTGGCGCCAGATGTTCGTTACCCTGCCGTGACCGCCACATCCGGTTGATCCAACACCCTTCTTACACCATGAAAACCCGCCCCTGATCCGACACCAATCGCGGGCCGGGCGACGCAGTGGACACGAGCATTGCCCCGATATGGACCAGGATAAAACTCTGATCATTTTTTCCCTCTCAATTGTTTGCCAACCACAAACCATTCAACGGAACCCGGAAAATTCCGGGTACTGCATGTCCGTTCACAGGAAAAACCGCGGAGCCGCCCGGCCATGACCCGCGGGAAGAAACCGGAGGGAATGATCGATGAAGCGAAATCATTCGCGAAGCGGATGGGCTACCGCTGGATCGACAACCCGCACGCGGACCTTGCGTTCGATTTTCAAATTTTCAAGCGTGAATCCGTCCGGCTCGTGAAAGTCCGGCAGACACGGTACCGGATCGACCCGGAATCTTTTTACGAAGATCTCTTCCTGGACGAGATCCGCGATCTCCGCGGGCTGCCGTTTCCACCCATCATGCTCCGCGAGCTCTGGCTCCGCACCCGGGCCGAGCGGGCCTGGCGCCGGCTGATCGTGTACGATTTTGCCGTTAGCGAGATCGAATGGTGGGAGCCGGATAACTACACGAACCCCTATGCCCGGTGAGGGCACCCTTTTCGACGGTACCCCCGACCCCGGAGCTCCCATGCGGAGATACCCTTTTTTGCGTTCCTTTCTCCGACGGAGAGATGTCCGGCCGGTTCCGGCCCGGGATGGTTCCAGTGGAAACGGTGTTGACGCCCGACAAAAATCTTCATATAATCCGGTATTTTTGAAAAATAACCGTTTTGATCGGGAATAGATCGGCCAATTTAGCGGCCTTTGGCTGGTTCGTAAAAAAGAGCCTTTACCCCCCTGGGATTTTCGGGTTTTCCGCCACCCGGTGGCTAATATGGCCGTTTTCCAGGATCTCCGACGGAGAAAACAGACGGGGATGACCACTCTTCCTTCGTGAAGCATTAATTTCTGCCAGTCATCCCCCCACCCATAATAACCCCCGCCGCCCAACCTCATACGCAGGAGCATATCACACCATGAAAATTCTCGCCATTAACGGGAGCCCCCGGACAACCCGAAGCACAACGCGACGACTCGCGCAGTTCGTACTCGATGGAGCAGCAGAGGCCGGTGCGGAAATAGATATGATCGATCTCTGCGATCTCCGCATCACGCCCTGCACTGCCTGCGAGGGCTGCTCGTTCAACGGCATCTGCGTGTACGATGATGATGTGCCAGCCCTTGTTGCGCGGATGTCTGAAGCGGACGGGATAATTTTTGCATCACCCGTGTACATCGACAACGTATCAGGCCAGATGAAAATTTTCTTTGACCGGCTCGCGGACGCGATCCATTACCAGCTGCTGGCCGGAAAATACGGCTGCTCGGTTGCGACCACGCACACGTCCGGAGGCGGTGAGGTTGTGGAATACCAGAACCATGTGCTGAATTATCTCGCGGTGGTTTCTGTTGGCGGGATCAGCATGGCAACGGGCGGCGAGTCAGATGCGGTGGATGCCTGCAGTGAGGATGCCCGGGCGCTGGGCCGGAAACTTGCCGGTGCAATCGCGGGCGGGTATTCTGATCCGGGACAGGAAGCGGAGATCGCGGGCAACCGGGAATTCTTCAAAGACCTTGTTGAGGAGAACAAGGATTTCCGGTTGGATGATTACGAGCGCTGGGTGCGGATGGGATGGATCCAATAATCCCCGGGGAAATGCTGCGCGGGATTCTGTTGCCAGGATCTTTCCTCGTTATTTAAGAAAAACTGTCACTTTGATACGGTCCCGGCAATGTTATGCGAGCCCCTTCACTTCCTGCATATCAATCCCGTTCCGGTATGTAATTGAGAAGGAATGCATCGCAATGACAGGAATGCATTGGTCCTTTGCAGATGGGACAGATCTCATATTTACAGCCCCAGTGGTGGACATTTCCCCTCCTTAATTCGATCCCACAATCCGGACAGCGACCCTTTCCATTCTTCTTCAGGGCACGTGAATAAATCCACCCGTTGGAGAAAATATTGCGGTTGTCCCGCGAACATGATTTTGCGGCTGGCATCTCGCGATTACAATGCACACATTTTCCGATCAGGGCACATCAACTCCAGGACGAGCAGGGAGTTTTGCAGGAAAACCATGACGGCCCCGGAAAGCATCGGCCCGGATGCAATTCTCTCTCGTATCTCCAAAAATCAGATCGTCCCATGGCTCAGTGAAATCATGAAAAATTATGGCATCTCCTTCATGCTGCTGCGTCGCCTCAAAATCAGGTGAACAGCGATGCCTGCCATTACCGCAAGAACGATGGTGATCGCGCCCACCGGACTTCCCGGTGCAGGTGTTCTTGCTGTGTCTGTTATTTCCGGGTTGGCATTCGTGGTTGTGGTTATCGAAGAACTGGTCGCGGGAACATTCCCGGATAGAGATGTCACCCAGAATGACATTGGTTTCAACTTATGCCATAAGATCATACCGCTGTTAAAATCAGAGATCGATGCAACTTTAGATGCAATATCACTGAAAGAACCAGTGCTGATATCATAAACCCGAACGGTTCCAGTATCTGAATTGTTGTAATCAATTTCCGGTTTTTTCAGATAAGCTATCGAATCCCCGGAAATAAACGGTGTTTCAGGTGTTTTGAGGATCTCGATGGATTGTGTCTTTCCTGTAGACAGATCAGTCAGCCGTATATCTCCGCCCGCATTCACCAGGCTGGGATATCCTAAAGAAGTATCCGGTTCTCCTGCCGCCATGTTCCAGACAACCCGATCGCCGGAAATATCCCCATATCCCCAGGTCCTGATTGATTTGCTTTCCGGTATGATGCTGTCTTCTGCCGTTGAAATTGTGTAGATATGGATCTCTCGGCCGGGTTCCCGGTCTATACGTTCACATCCCCACAGGATCCTGTCGCCATCAATGGCGAGACCATGAACCATGCTGTTCGATGTAAAGATTTGCCGGTTCATACCGGTCGAACGGGTATGCAGGATGAGAATCTGGTTATTGCTACCCCCCCGTAAAACAATATTATCCCCGCTCGCGGCAATTTTGGTAATCTTTTGCTGAGGTCCGCTGGTTGTGTAGATGATCCTTTTTTCCCGTGTAGCGAGATCATATTCATAGACAGTTTCATTCCGCAGGTATCCTGCCTCTTCAGGATTGTATTCGGAATAATATACCCGCCCGTTCGCAATTTCCAGAGCATCAAGTTTCATCACTTCTCGTGAAAGCGGGATTTCCGTTGAAAGCCTGCCGTCTGCGTGGTACACTTTAATTACCGGTGGTTTGGTACTGCTCACGTATGCCGCAACAAGATTGTTGTCAATATGTGCATCAGCCCAGTCTATCTGCGATCCTTCTTTGATGATGAGAATGTCGGAGGATCCTGCAATACAGGGTAAGGGAATTAGAAGAGACAGAATTATCGTTATTAAAACAGGGTAACCAAATGATGATTTCATCGCAAATTTCATTTTTTCCTCATGAGTAAAAAAAAAGGGTTTTCTTCTCCTCATTAGTAGTAGTACGAAGAAGACCATGTGCTTCCACTGCCCGATGGGTTAGTGGATTGCGCGTAAGTCTGTGATTGGTACAGCGTTCCAACTGTCGGGCTTCGGATACCAGATGTTGATACGGTGTAGTAAGGACTGTTGTCATAATTATAGGCAACATTGTATGATGTCTGGAGCAAATCGCCGTTACCGTGAAGACGGGCTTCGACTCTTAGCATTCCAACAGGATCTGCTCCGTACACGTATCCGCTCCCACCATAGGTGATGTATCCCCCGGAATAGCCTACCGGTGTCGCATCAACGATGATGCCGGATTGCACGGATTTGATTTTTCCACTTTCAATACCTGCAAGAATTGATCCATCTGGATCTTCGATAAGCTGACTATTTTCATCAAAGATTTTAGGGCCCGGTGTTACAACTTCCGGGGGGTAGCGTTCTCCCCAGTAATACGGCTCACTCCGGATTTTATCGAGTTGATCTTTTGGAACATTTGCTTCAATTTTTTCCAAAACATCTTTGGAATAGGCAATCTGTTCGAGTTGTCCGATGGTGATCTTCTCACCCCAGTGTTCATTCAGCCACTTCTGTCCTTCCTCCGTGTACATGCCGGAAATTTCAAAGGCGCTCACGGAAGGAACGATAAATACCATCAGGACCATCAGTCCTGCAAGTATCGATAGTTTCAGTGATCTGTTCATGGTGTTTCACTTCCTATTCCGGCCGGTTTTTCCATTTCGATCACGTCCGGTTTTTTTCAAGTCCAGGTCTGGGAAGTGCCGGAAAACTTGGGCGTTTCGGCATCTTCGGCCTAAACGATCACAAACTGGGATGTAATATTAAAAACGTTTTATTCCAAAACCCTCTACATAGGTTTGTATGACACAATCTGAAATTTTCCTTGCAAATCACGCAGGAAAATGCCACGCCTCAGGAAAAATGAACACCTCCCGGGATCTGTGTAGACGGTTTTGGAATAATCTATTTATCCACTCGTTTGGAATACTCAATCAATTATCCGGGGCCTTAAACAAGAAAGGGTTTGATCCATATGACGAAAAAAACCGCATTTTTTGGATTTATCGTTTTTTTCCTTTTCTTTACTGCCGGATCTACAGCATTCGAAATTTCAGGAATGTACACGGAGGAGAGCCAGAAATGGCTGAATGAGCACTGGGGCGAGAACATAACGATTGGAGAACTTGAACAGATGGTCTATGAACCTGAAGTCATCGAACATATCAGGGCAAATGTACCAAAAGAACAACTCGATGAAATCTGGGGCCAGCCGTACTATTGGGGGAGCCGGCATCCATGGGGCGCTGAGGAAAATCCCGAGTGTCCTTATGGTGCCAACATCTGGGATGAGAGCCGGCCCC
>CAZMCL010000073.1:0-7587 GCA_964564375.1 uncultured Methanoregula sp.
CTATGTTGCCTGTTATACTGCTGCTACTAGTGCAAACCATGGGAACCTTGTGACAATGTCCCGGAGTAAGGGCATGGATAATGTTATCGGTTTTTCAGGATCAGTTGGTCTCGATAAGACAAATTATTGGGCTGACAAATTCTGGGAACGAACTAATAATGGTGAATCTATTGGTGATGCTGCGAACAATGCAAGAAACGATGCATTCTGGTTTGCATGGCCGTATATGGGTAATGATGGTATTGACACAATCGTTGTCCAGGGTGACAATCCATATGGAACGTACTTATAACGGGGAAGATCTAGGACTTATTCAAGGAGGTATATCATGAAAAAAATATTAATCGTATTCTTCACGCTGTGTGCATTATGCATTCTCCCTGCCATGGCAGCAGATGACAGTAGTTATTCACAAGCTCAAGAATCGTTATCCGATTTAGGGATATCAGAAAATGATCTCGTTAAATCTAATGTGATTAGTGAAACGAATCGTGATGCGTATTACAAATTTACGACAACAGACGGATCGGAATACTATGTTAATTCCAAGACGTCTGTTATTGAGCGAATTGATCACCGGTTTGACTGGAAACAGACGCAAGATATTACTCTGGACTTGAATGCGGCAGAAGAATCTGCCATTGAGGCAGTTAAAAAGTATTCTGGTGAACAAAATCGGCCCGGATTAAAAATTGTTAGTTCAAAACTTGTTGACCATGGTGATTTTAAGGAATACTTAATTGAATTCAGAGAAATTGTTAATGATGTTACACTGCCGAATGCTGCACGAATATCAATTGATCCGTCAAACGGGGCATTATTATCTTACATGTCGATAAACAAACTGGTTGAAGTACCACTCAAACCAGCACTATTTCAAGGAGATGCGCTAAAAATCGCAGGTGACCAGTATCCTGGAATCAACATCATTTCACATGAGGCGAATCTGGAGATAGCATACCCGGCGAGAGACACCCAGAGGCTGATTTACCGGATCACAATTACCGGTGAACCTGTGAATGATATAATGTACGGAGGTTTCCTTGCCATAGATGCCACAGATGGAAAAGTATGGTATAATAGTCCGTTTAAGTAAACGATGAAAGGTCCTTCATGAACAAATTCACTTTTTTTATTTACAATAAATTTAAATGAATATTACGTGTGGAGTATCCCATGAAACCGAACCTCATTGAAAAGATCGGAAACAAAATCTGCAATGTACTAGGCAACAACCTCGTTGTTATTGCGTTACTCATCATTTTTTTCCTCTTTGGCGGACTAGTACTCTTCGGATATTACCATGCCAGTTTCATCGCACCACGTGAATGCTGTGTCGAAACAGTTCATCCGCTTACGCACACGGAATACGGATATTACAGCGTGAATGATTTTTTACGGGGAAATGATATCAGCCTTGACTCTGATGGACTGATGAGGGCGGATTTTTATGATTCTGATACCCTGAATATGACCTTTTATGAGAAAAACCGGACCTGGATAATCCATAACACCATCGATGACACCATACCTTTCAGGATTTACAATCCCGCAACGTCATCCACCGTTGAGGGGATTTATACGCCGGATATCTCCATAACTGAAGATATATTTTCGACTGATATCCTGATTATTAACTGGAATGACACTATGCAAAAAGGATCCTGTTACCAGGTCTCGACGCAGGTATCCCGGTTGCAGGACAATTACCACATGTTGTACGAAGAAGTTATAGAAAATGTCAGTTACTCTCCCATAGTTAACAATTACCGGGAAATCCGTGTGAATTTCACTATTGATAAAGCATTTGGGAATAGTACGTCATGGCAGGAAAACAACAGTCTCAAATCTGATCAGACAATCACGATTGCTGAAAAAAATTGCACAAGAGATGATTATCCCACCCGCGGTAGTTGGGCAGTGATGCAATTTTCATTTGAGAAAAGGTAATCGATTTTTCCGGTATCATGACTCTATTCAATGCACGACAGAAAAATCAAAAAACCCGTAATTTTTTTTCTTATCTTTTTACAGGTTCTATCGGGGCATTCTGTCTCATTTTCATTTTTTTTTTAACCAGACCTTCTGGACTCCGCTGGTCACCTATAACTGGTTCCTGCTCGTGATCCAAATCCCCCAGATACTTCCCGCAAGCGCCGATATTATCCGGGAGTTCTGGCCCTACTCGAAGTACGGCACGCTCCGGTTCTTCCGCGTGGAGGATTCCTGGCTCTTAGAGATCGGCCGGGACGGCCGGCCGCTTGGGGTGCCGGACGGGAAGGCGGTACGGGAAAATGATAAGAAACCGTGGAAGTGAGCGGTGCCGGGCGATAAAAAAAGGGATCCGGTTTTGGTAATCATTTCTTCCCTGCAGCGTAAAAGGTGACCATGTCATGGGTCCCCGAACCATCGTCCGGTAACAGATCTGCACAGGCCGTCTTGACAGTAAACCCCGCTTCGTCCAGGATGCGCATCAGATTTTCCTGCCGGTAGTAATGCGTCCAAAACCGGTAGACAGCCGGCGGCTCCGGGTCTGAACAGAGAACGTGTTGCTGGAGGATGACATCCGCCTCTTCATAGTGGAATGTTTCTGCAAGAGCCAGGTACGGATGGTCCCGCCAGAAGCCGCTTTTGGCCGACTCCCCTGTTTTTCCGGGAATGTTCATCCGCCGCGGGGCGTTGTCGTTGAGCGTATCGAAGATGAACATCCCGCCCGGTTTCAGTGCCCGGCTGACTTTTTCCAGAAGCCTTGTCCGGTCGACCGGAACGAGCACGTCAAAATCGCAGAAGATCATGATCGCGAGGTCGAACCGGTTTTCAAACGGGAGGTCGAGATAATTCATCTGCACGTAATCGATGGCAAGACCTTTCTCTGCCGCGCTCTTCTTTGCATAATCGATGGAACGCCTGGAAATGTCGACGCCGGTCACCGTATTGCCGTGCCCGGCCAGCAGTTCGCAGTACAGGCCGGGGCCGCAGCCGAGATCGAGAATTGACTTTTTGCCTCCGGGAGCCTGCGACCCGATCCACCGGACTGTTTTTTCAATGGTTGCCTGTTTTCTGCTTGCCGCGTCGCAGTCCGGGTTCAGATGTAGTTCAAGCAGGTGGCGGGAGATATGCTCGTCCTCCCACATGGATGCTGTGCCTTTTTCATAAAGTGCTGGTTTCTGTACTTTTTCAATAAGTTGTGATACCTGCATGGTAATCTCCAGTTTCAATAGTATATTCAGAAAGACGCTGCATTGTGAATGCCCGGCGAAGAAATCCTACGGTACCGGTGCGGCTGGCAGACCGGTCACCGGCCGGAAGGACTCGCAGGCTTTTGTTCGGATATTTTATCCGGAGATTTCAGGTTCTCAAAGCCTGTAAAAATTCGTAAGATTGCGATAAACTCTTTATGGTGTGCCGGGGCATGACAGCACCCCGTGACGGGATCCCGTCGTCGTTACCGTCGGTGAAAAGACCCTGGAAGCGGCAGGCAAATCCGGGCCCGCTGCGGGCTCCGATTGCCCTTTGGAGGGGGTGATCCGGTGAATTATGTGCAAAAAACGGTACAGTTTTACACACTTTTTCCAAATACGCTATTTCCTCGCGATTTACGCCAATCGGAGCATTTTAAGCGGCGCTGTAAAACGCTAATGTACGCTATTGGGAGGCGAAACTCAAGGTAAACTGTGGTACAGCAGGGCCGATCGAAAGGAAGGCCTGTTTTGGGGGGCAGTTTTCGGGTGCCCTTAACCGGGTCAGGGTGAACGTCGGGAGACGCACTGCCGGGAAGGGGTCAGGTGGATGTTCACTACGGTAACGACGGTAACGACGGTGCGATCCAGGCAGGGGGACCTGCAGTCATCCGCCATCCTTTCTCCGACGGAGACCCATGGGCCGGAACCCTGCCCGGGAGGCCAAAACAGGACAAATTCCCCAAAAAACAGGCGGAATGACAGGACAAATTCGCGGGAAAATGGGCGGTTTTACGTCGTAGAGGCTACGCCCGGAAGTACAGGCGCTAATAGACGCTAATGGAGGGCCGATCGGGTGCTTAATTGAGGTTTAGGACGTTTGGCGGGATTTTTGGGGCCCGGTGGGCGATGTGGGGGTTTTGTGATGGGGGGTCGGGGTTTACGGCGGAGAAATGCCGCCAGGAGATGATACCTGCCCGGTCATGGTATCGATCATATCGTCACCGGATAAAAAATTCCTGCAATCCTCAATACCCAATCACCACCCGGATCACCGCAAACGCCGCAAATCCAATCAAAGCACTGATCGGAATTGTCAGGACCCATGCCCACATGATCGTCCGGGCAACACCCCACTTCACCGTGCTCGCGCCGCTCGTTGTCCCCACGCCCATGATGGACGTGCAGATGATATGCGTGGTGCTGACCGGGATCCCGAGGAGGGATGCACCGATAATTGTCGATGCCCCGGCAGTCTCGGCAGCGAACCCGTGCACTGGCCGGAGTCTGGTGATCTTGTAGCCCATGGTTTTGACTATACGCCATCCGCCGGACAGGGTGCCGAGAGCAATCGCGGCATGGGCCGCGAGGATCACCCAGAGCGGGACCGGCAGGTTATTGGGATCAACGGCAGCACCGAAGTACCCGATCGAGAAGAGAAGCGGGACAATAATTCCCATCGTTTTCTGGGCATCGTTGGTACCGTGGCTGAAACTGTACGCCGCGGCTGAGAAGAGCTGGAGACGTTTGAACCCGGTCTCGGCCGAGGTCTTGTTAACGTTTTTTGTCAGGTTCCAGATGAATGCCATGAACAAAAAGCCGCAGGTCAGCCCGATGAGGGGCGAGACTATCATGAACAACGCTACCTGCCCGACCGTGGACCACTTGATCGCGGCAATGCCGGCCGCAGCAAGGCCGGCCCCGGTCATCCCGCCAATCAGGGCATGGGAGGACGAGGTCGGGAGCCCTAAGAGCCACGTAATAAGGTTCCATGAGATTGCGCCGATCAGTGAAGCGAGAATAATGAACGGGATAACGGCGGTCTCGACGATATCCAGCTGAATAATCTTGCTTATCGTGCTTGCCACCGCAACCCCGAATCCGAACGCGGCGACGAAGTTAAAAAACGCGGCAAAAGCTACAGCGCTTCGCGGGGAGAGGACCTTGGTCGAGACCACGGTCGAGATCGAATTGGCCGAGTCGTGGAACCCGTTCGTGAAATCGAAGAGGAGCGCAATGCCAATGATGATGATAATTAATTCCCAGGTTGCTTCGATCATGTCATCCCCTCACCAATTCCTGTCGGCATCATGAGTGGTGGATCGCGATATCGGAGAGCACGTTTGCAACGTCCTCGCAGTTGTCCGTAGCGATCTCCAGCTGTTCGTAGATATCCTTGAGTTTGATTATCCTGATCGCATCAGTTGTCTTAAAAAGATCGGTTACCGCGTGGGCAAGTACGTCATCGGCCAGGTTTTCCAGCCGGTTCACTTCAATGCAGCGCTCCTCGATATGCCGGGGATCTTTTAACGAACGGATACCCCTTACCGCACTCTCGATCTCAACAGTCGACAGGTGGATAAGTTTTGCGAGTTCGACCATGGATGAATCGGCAGAACCAATGGAATAGGTGAGCATCTTCTCTGCCGCATCGTCGATATAGTCCAGCACGTCGTCAAGGTTTGAAGCCAGCCGCGAGATCTCCCCGGGGTCGAGCGGGGTGATGAAGGTGCGGTTCAGCTGTTCGTAGATCTCGTGGGTGATCGTGTCCCCTTCATGTTCGAGTTTCTTGATAGCATGGTATTTCTCGTTGACGTTTGAGAAATTTTCAGTCAGATCAACAAGAAGCCCTGCCGCCTCAACGAGCAGCCCTGCCTGGCGTTCGAAGAGATCGAAAAAGATCCTGTCCTTTGGTATCAGTAATTCCCGGATGCCCATCTTGTTATCTCCGCTCGATCCCGTTCTTCCGGATCATGGTGTTCTGGCATGAACTTACCGGGAGGAAATATACCTTTTTTCGCTATAAACTATGGGACTCTATATACTCTATAGATTCATATAGAGAAAAAAATGAATGCGTTCGGAAATTTTGTGAGGTCGTGCAACGGTTGAAGGAGATTGACAACTTGTCATTACCGGCCCGGTGTTCTCCTTCCGCATGCTGACCGGTGCCTGGATCACGGGTTATACCGCAATCCTGATCGCGGCAACGTGCGTTTCTCCTCCTTCGCCCTCACCCATTCCAGCAGCGCCACAAAATCCTCCGGATGCATCGGCACCTTCCCAGCCGGATCGTCCGGAACAAATCCCGGCGAAAAACAATCTGCCATCAGTGGATCTCCACCCGCTCGCCCGTCTCCATGTAATGCACGTTCTCGGCAATCTTGCACGCATGGTCGGCGCACCGTTCGAGATACCGGGCAACCATGATGTAGTGCGTGCAGCGCGAGATGCTCCGGGGGTCCTCCATCATGTAGGTGATCCCTTCGCGGAAGATCGAGTGCCGGAGCGCATCGATGGTATCGTCCCGGGATGAGAAGTCCCTGATTAGCCGGAGGTTGTCGGACTCGTACGCCCCGACCGCGTCATCGACCATGTCGATCACGAGATCAGCCATGTGCGGGATGCTCATCAGGTTGGCGATATGGGGCTTGTCCGAGATCTCCTTAACGATATTGGCGATCACCTTGCCGTACCGCCCGATCCGGAGCGACGCCGTGATCACCTTGAGCGTGCAGGCAATGACCCGCATGTCCTTTGCCATGGGCTGGTTGAGCGCGATCAGCTGGTAGCAGTGTTCTTCGAGCCTGACTTCCATTAAATGGATCTCGTCTTTTTGTGCAACAATGGATTCTGCCAGTACCGCATCCTGCCGGATGAGTGCATCCACGGCCGTACGCAGCATGGAACGCCCGAAGTGTGCCATCTCCACCGTCTCGGCCATGAGATTTTCCAGTTCCGTGTGGAATTTTTCTGCCATGATATCTCCTACCCGAACCGCCCGGTGATGTAATTCTCGGTGAGTTCTTCGTTCGGGTGCTCGAAGATCTGCCGTGTTCTCCCGCACTCTACCAGTTTTCCGAGATACATGAACCCGGTATAATCGCTCACCCGTGCAGCCTGCTGCATGTTGTGGGTGACGATGATGACCGTGTAATCCTTCTTGAGCTGCTCGATGAGGTTCTCGATCTTTGCCGTCGCAATCGGGTCGAGCGCCGAGCAGGGCTCGTCCATCAGGATCACTTCCGGTTCTACCGCGAGCGTGCGGGCAATGCAGAGCCGCTGCTGCTGGCCGCCCGAGAGGCCGAGGGCCGAATCGTCCAGCCGCTCGTTCACCTCGTCCCAGAGTGCCGCGTGGCGGAGACTATCCTCAACGATTTTGTCGAGTTCTGTTTTGTTGCGGATGCCATGCACCCGGGGGCCGTACGCCACATTCTCGTAGATGGACTTCGGGAACGGGTTGGGTTTCTGGAATACCATGCCGACTTTTTTCCGCAGGGTGACTACATCGGTAGCGGGGGCATGGATGTTCTCATTATCAAGCGTGATCTCGCCCGTGATCTTCACGTGGTCGATGAGATCGTTCAACCGGTTGAAGCAGCGCAGCAGGGTTGATTTCCCGCAGCCC
>CAZMCL010000074.1:0-7503 GCA_964564375.1 uncultured Methanoregula sp.
GACCATGTACCCGCCGCAGGTGTGTACGATCCCTTTGGGAGCGCCGGTTGATCCGCTGGTGTAGAGGATGAAGAGCGGGTCTTCGGCATCCATAACTTCGGGTTCGCACTCCTGTTGGACATCCTTGATCATATCGTAAAAGTCCACTTCCATCTCGTGGTGGATCTCGACCGGCTGCGTCTTCTCCCGCCGCAGGACAACGACATGCTCGACACTCGGGGCGTTGATGATCGCTTCCTTGATGATGTGTTTGAGCGGAATGGACTTCCCGCGCCGGAATGTGACGTCAGCTGTAATCACGACTTTTGCTGCTGCTCCCGTGATACGGCTGTTAAGCGCTGCAGCTCCAAACCCCCCAAATACGACGCTGTGGACGGCGCCAATCCGTGCGCAGGCAAGCATGGAGATTATCTGCTCGGGGACCATCGGCATGTAGATGCAGACCCGGTCTCCTTTGGTTACACCAAGATTCTTTAAGCCGTTTGCAACCCGCATCACCTCGCGGAAGAGCTGGCGGTAAGTATAAATCCGCTCGGAATCGTCCTCACCGCGCCAGATGAGCGCCACTTTGTTACGGCGGGAGTTAATCACGTGCCGGTCAAGACAATTATACGTGATGTTGGTCTTGCCATCAATAAACCAGCGGGCATACGGGAAGTTCCATTCCTTCACCTTGGAATAGGGTGAGAACCAGTGGAGTTCGTGGGCAACGGTATCCCAGAACGCGTCGGGATCTTTTACGAACTCCTCGTACGCTGTTGTGTAATCTCCCAGCCAGCTGTTCTGCCGGTACGATGGGTCTGGCAGGTAATGCTTCTCGGTAAATTTTACATCAAAATCTTCGGTCATTAAAAAACCCCGATTTTACATTATTGATGATGAGTTTTTCAAAATTAAGAGTTGTGATTCTCCCTGCAACCGGAACCATCACACGGGATAGTATCGGAAGTAAAGGCTATTGCGGCAGATGCCCCTCTGCGGGTGCATTTTGCACTCATCGTAGCGGTTAAGGATTTCTATCGAGCAAAAAAATTAATCGTACTGGCGCCAGGTGTGGCCGCATTCAGTACAGCGGAAAAACCTTACCTCACTTTCATCGGCAGCACGGAGCTGGCGGAGCCACCAGAAGGCAAGGTTATGTGAGCACTTGGGGCACTTGATCTGGATGGTGGGCATGGTGTTGATCTTGTCGTCCTCATCATCCACAATCATGATCTCCTTTTCCTTGCGCAGCCTTTTGGTTGTCATCTTATCATCAGCGTCAATCTTGCGGATATACCCGCACTTTCTGCACTTGAGCTGACCCCCGGATGAGATCATCATCGTCTTACATTCAGGACAGAACATCGGTATATTATTGCGTGATGCTAGAAGATTAACTCTCGGGTCATACGCAAAGAACCCTGTACCCGGATGGAGCACGATGTGCTTTTCCATAAGGAAGCCCGCATACCCCCGTTTTGTGAGAGAATCCTTTTTTTGGTATCGAGTGGATAATTCTATAATGATCGAGTACCTGGTGCTAATCTCCTTTATCGGTTTTTTAGCATTCCTCATACCCGGTCGCCACAGTAAATATGCTGCCATTATCGGCTGGACGACAATCATCCTCTTCCTCTTTGCTGAACTGCCCTATTATTTCAGTCAGAACAATTTTTTATACCCTCTGATGGCAGCCCTCTCGCTCCCGTTTCTTGTCATAACCGCACAGCACCTCCTGCAAGAGGATGAGAGGGTCATGAACCTTTCGCGGGCTGCCGCTGTAGCTTTCATCATATATGCCCCGTTCGAGTACATACCTGCGCTCGGTAACGGGTTGATTGACATCGTTGTCGGTCAGATCGTCTGGATCCTCGATCTTCTGAATTTCCCGGTTACGCTCGATGCCTGGAACATTATCATGCACGAAGGGTTCCGTGTAGAGATCATCCTCGGTTGCACCGGCATCCAGAGCATCGCCATTATGCTGGGCGTTGCAGCCGCAGTCCCGACAACGCTGCGCCAGAAAATTCTGGCATTCCTCGTGATCGCCCCGACAATCTACATCCTCAACCTGTTAAGGAACGTCTTTGTCATCATGGCCTATACCGAGCAGTGGTTTCCGTACTGGCCGGAGATTGCCAGCAATGGTGAGTTCGGGTACGAGAGTTTCTTCTGGGCCCACAACGTGATCGCAGAACTGTTAGCCCTTGTCTGCCTCGTGCTCATCGCATACGGGCTTTTTATCATCATCCCAAGGCTGGGATCCTTTGCCGATGACCTCTACCAGTTGTATTCCGGCGAGGTTATGAGAGCGTTCGGTAGAGGTAAATAATCCGCTGGATTGCCGAGAGGTTCGTGCAGACCGCGATAATTATTACCGATGCCCAGATGAACCCGGAAACGCCGCCAATGATAAGGATGAGGAACGTCTCCGGCCTGCCAAAGAACCCTACACCTTCGAGCGGGTCGTCAATTTTTCCTTCTACCTTCCCGCTGTACCCGATCTCTGCATAGACCACCGGTTTGATGAATGTGTTCATCAGCGAACCGATGATGGCAAAGGCCACGATCCCAAAATCAGTGCCCGGGGGGACGGCATAATACTGGCTGATAATGGCGATTCCCGAAAGACCGATGCCTAGAATGACAAGGGCGTCCACGTACTTGTCGACAATCCAGTCGAACACCGCCCCGAAATCCGTGTGGGCACCGGTCTTGCGGGCAACGCTGCCGTCAATGAGATCAAAAATAGCAGATATGAGCAGTGCAATGGATCCCAGCAGGAACTCGCGCTGGATAAAGAGGATGGCGCAGGCAATGCCGGCGAAGAGAGCCAGGAGCGAGATCTGGTTGGGGGTGATCTTCATCCTTACAAAGATGTCTGCCACCGGTTCCAGGTATTTCATGAACCGTGGCCGGAAGGCAGTAATATTCATAACTCAATTCATGGGAATACGGAACATTAATAGTTGCTCATGGGATGGGATGAACGGGCTCCGGTTAAAAAATTACGGATACCATCATCACGTTATTAATATCCCCCGTCCAATCTAACCGGTGAGTAGAGTGGCTATGACACAAGAAACAAGCCGTCCGCATGTCCTGATGATGTCGGAGATTACCGCAGACGGAAAACTCACCCTCAAGAAGGGGGCCTCCTCCAAGATCCTGATGAAATACATGGCTCACGAGACCGAACTCCTCCTGCACAATACTCGTGCCGAGTACGATGCGATCATGGTCGGTGCCAACACGATCCGGATCGACAACTCCTTCCTCACGGTCCGGTATGTGGAAGGAAAAAGTCCGCTCCGGGTTATCCCGTGCAGCATGGCGGATATCCCGCTCGATGCCAACATTCTGGGCCCGGATGCTCCCACGGCCATTGCAGTCTGTGAAGCCGCACCAAAAGAGCGGATCGAAGCGATACAAAAGAAAGGTGCATCTGTTATCATCGCAGGTAAAACCCATGTCGAACTCCCGCTGCTCATGAAGATTCTCAAGGAAAAATTCGGGGTGAACAAGCTTATGATAGAAGGCGGGCCAACCCTCAACTGGCACATGCTGCACAACCGGCTGGTCGATGAGATACGTCTCATCCACCTCCCCTTCATAGTCGGCGGGGCCGATACCCCCTCCCTTGTCGGCGGAATGCACATCAACACGGAAGACGAGATGATCCGCTTAACCTTAAAGAAATTCTACCTCTGCGGGACCAACCTGGTCTCTGAATTTGATGTCCTGTATAATGAGGCCTGAACATATGGAAAGTCCAGATCGCCAGGATAACTGGCCGGAGACATTTCCTGAACCGGTGATGTCGGCCGATCCACCGGATATAATTGTCCCGGTTGTGCAGGCTGATATGGCCATCCCTGAACCGATCATGGCAGCCGAAGCACCGGATGCGATTGCCCCGGCCGTTCCTGCTGATACAGTTCCCCCCGCGACAGCAGCCGTTCCCCCAAAAAGAACGAATGCCGGGCTGAAATGGTTCATCCTCATCATCTTTGGTCTCATCGTCATTGCCGGTCTCTTCATCGTGGTATATTACGTTGCACATGATGAGATCCAGAGCGTTACCGTTGTCCGGATGGAAGGGACGATGGTCACCGGCAATTATGCGGACGATGAGGTGATCGGGAGCGAGGTTGTTGGCCGGGAACTGCGGGACGCTGCCGATGATCCGATGGTCGAAGCGATCGTATTGCGCGTGAACAGCCCGGGGGGCACTCCGGCAGCTGCACAGGAGATCATCGGGGACCTTGAGTATGCCAAGAGTAAAAAGCCGGTCTTCGTGTCCATGGGGGACATGGCAACTTCCGCAGCCTATTATGTCAGCGCCCACGCGGACCGGATCTATGCAAACCCCGATACATTCACGGCAGGCGTGGGAGTCATCTGGCGTTTCTCCGACATCAGCCGCTGGATGGAGAAAGAAGGCTACAATGTGAGCGTGGTAAAGTCAGGCAGCAAGAAGGACATGGGCTCGGAGTCCCGGCCGATCAGCACGGAAGAACAGGAGTATGCCGAGCAGATCGTAGACGACAGCTTTGAGAACTTTATTGCCGATGTCATGTCCCAGCGCTCCATCCTACGAGAGGATATCGAGGATGGCAGGGTCATCCGGGGTGCTGATGCGGTCAGGATGAATATCGTTGACGAGCTTGGCAATATGAACGATGCCATCGACGGGGCAAAAAGGATGGCCTCGTCCCGCTAGATCATTTTTACCGGATCGGTTTTCATAAATTCCCGGCACACGGTTGTTGCGTAGTGGCCCGGGGGCAGGGTGAACTTCAGCTGCAGGTTTGTGCCCTCAATTGCAGACTCAATATCTGTTTTCAGTGCGATAGGGCGATATGCCCCATCGAATTTTGTGTGCACGAATGCTGCAGCCCGGGCAAAATCATCCGGCGTGATCCGGGCCTCCGCGAGCAGCGACTCCGTGACCGTATCAACCGGGGATACGGCTCCGGGTTGTCCCTTTCCGGGCATGAAGAGGGCAATGCTGCACCGTCCCCTTTTGATATGGAGCGCTGCGGCATTGAGGTTTGCAGGAGTGGCCGTATCCGTCCTGCCATTGGCAAAGATGAGCTTGTCTCCGGGGAGAGGTTCGGAAAGGGTGTGCCCGTCATCGAACCGCCGGCTTAAGGCACAGTTGAAGAGGTACGACTGGTACGCCGAGACGAACATTGAGAGGAGTTTGGGTGGGAGCTCCTGCAGCGCACCGGCATAGTCACCAGTGTGCATGTAGAGATGGTGGAGCATGGCCCGCTCATAGTTCATCCGGACCGGGAGATCGTGCAGGCAGGCTCCCGGGTCCTTTGTTTCCCGGAACGCTGACCGGATCGCTTTCATATGCTCCGGCTCGCCCGGAAATTCCATACTGATATAGGTCATGACGGCCTGTTCGTAGTCGCCCCGCAGCATCCATTCCCCGACCCGGTGGGTGACCGGGCGGATTGCCCCGAACCGCTGGAGCCCGAAATAGTTCGGCACGCCATCAGCAATAGTGCTGCTGCTCTCCGCGACCCGGGCCTGAATGTCGGGAAAATCCGTATCCCGGATAACGATCTCGAACCGGTTTCCCTGCAGGTTGCCAAGCGCAAGCGCCTCGTTGGACTGGCCGAGGACTTCGAGGGAGATATCCTTGAGGGAGACCGCTGCCACCTGTTCGGCGGTAACATTGTAGATTGAGATCCACTGCCGGGTGATCGCGTTCCTGTCCTTGGTCCCCGCCCAGCCGATCCTGCGGTGGCTGATCCCGAGCCGTTTTGCGATCTCTTTTACCGCGTGCTGGAGCTCCCAGTTGGTCTTGGTGAGCCGGCAGATCAAAAACGGGCCGGTTGTCCCGCCTTTTCCCTCAAGCGGGATCTCGTCCACCCTGAAATCTTCCGGCACGGACCGGAGTAATCCCCCGATACCTTCGGCATCGCTCGCGTAATACCGCATCCCGAGATCGATCTCGAGCGGGAACGTGCTCTTTTTCATAGCAGTGAGAGGTTGCCCGTTATCCGGTCAAGGTCCTCGCTCTTTGCCGGGCCAAGGCCAAGCGCGGTGATCGTGCCGGGCGGGATCTCTGTCATACCTGCATCCTGGATGAGCGACGTGGAGATCCCCGCGCGTTCGGCAAGCACCTTGAGCTCGTACAGCGTCCGGTCATCGTTTGCCTTCAGGACGACTTTCTTCTGCCCTTCGGACATCCAGGCTTTCTGCAATGATTTATCTGCGCCATTGTATGCCCCGATGGCGGCATGGCCGGCCTGGGCGCAGCGCTTGCCGCAGCTCATCTTGACATCGTTCCTGATGATCAGGCATTGTTTATAGCGGAACTCGGGTTCGGACCCCATGGTGATTATTCTTGGTTGCCGAATCATCAAATACCTATACCTGTTCTGCCCCGCCTCCCGTTCCCAAAAGGGGCATTCAAAGGCGGGAGGATAACCATTTACCATGGCGCTCACGTACCGGATATTCGGAGACGATAAAGGAACTATGCCGGATGATAAGGATATCCAATCCCATTACGATGCAATGCTTGCCCGGCATTATGTCTGGATGGCAGGGGGCTGGGATGCCGGTTGCGGGAAAAGCCGCCGGTTTTTTGAAGAGCATGCCATCCGGCCGAACGGGTCCGGGATTGCCGATGACCTTGGTGCCGGGTGCGGGTTTTTGTCCATCGCGCTCGCTGGTGCCGGGTTCCGGGTTACGGCCGTTGACCGCTCCCGGGAGATGCTCGACATCCTCCGGCAGCATGCCGAAGGTCAGCTAATCAGGACGGTAATTGCGGACATCCTCGATTTTCCTGCATGGGATGACAACGAAAAGCCGGAACTTATCGCATGCACGGGCGACACCCTCACGCATCTGGCGGATATGTGTGCGGTTAAAAGACTTCTCCGCCAGTGTGCACGGGAGTTATCCGCTGGCGGAACGCTCATCCTCTCCTGCCGGGACTATTCCCGGGAACCATCCGGTTCATCCGTGGTCATTCCTGTACAGCGGGAAGCGAACCGGATCTTCCTCTGCCGGCTTTGCTATGAGACTGACCGGGTGATGGTTGAAGATATCCTCTACACGCGGGAATCCGGGCAATGGGAGCGGACATCAGGGAAATACCCCAAGATACGGATTGCACCGGATCTGCTGGAAGGATTGTTTGCTGATGAAGGGTTCCGTATCCGGCCGGGCGATCCGCAGGACGAAATGATCACCCTGATCGGGCAAAAATTATGATGTGGCTCCCCCTGTTCTTTCAGAGCCGGCCGGTCATGCGCAAAAAACCAAAGGCCACGAGCATGGCCGCGGCAAGAATGATTGCGCGGGAATTGATCGTATCAACGAACCGGTTCCGGTAATCCGGTTCCTGCATTGCTTTGATCACCGGGTGCATGAGGAATACCCCGAACGGCACGAATGGCAGGAGCCAGAGGAACCCGGGTTCAAGGAGACTGAAGAGGGCGATTAAGACAAATGCCGCTCCAAGAAGACCGATAGTGAGGAAAAAGGCCGGCCGTT
>CAZMCL010000075.1:0-7477 GCA_964564375.1 uncultured Methanoregula sp.
TTGCCCGGTTCGGTGTTATTCCGTGCTGTCCCTCTTTGGCATGTGAGAGACTTTCCTGATCCTGACCGGTCGTTTTTCCCTTGCGGTTTTCGTATCCTTTTCAGCCGTGATATAGAACGCATTCCGTACAAGCGAAGCGTTTCGTTCCATCGGGGGATATCTCTTCATGGATTCGGCAACACCTGTATATACCTCGAGTGCGTTCTTCCCGGTCCTGCTCTTGCTCATGATTCGTTTGAGATCTTCTTTTGAAAAAACAGCATCTATGGCGTCAAGATCGTCCCCGCCGAGATCACAGAGGCCGAAGATGGTGAAGATGAGGGGCAGGTCCCGCCGGTCATAGACCTGCGAGAGCAGGTGTCTGCCTGCCATTTTGATGAGTGCCGGCCTGACTTTTTTGTCGCATGCGTCAAGGAGCATCTGGATTGCCATCACGCCATCACGCTTTATTCCGGCAAGGTCATCAAGGTCCGCGATCATAAAAAGAGCAGCACGGTCGATTTTCCCGCCATTACGTATCACCTTAAAAACAAACGAGCCCCCGCGTGCACAGTCCATCCTGATAAAATCCCTCAGCATCTGCTCGTGGTCGTTGCTGAACCTGCCCTCCCCCTGCTGTATCTCGTCTACCAGTTCCTCTGCTGACAGAAATAATTCTGAGAAGAGCCGTCCCCACGCAACGGCAAGCGGGTCGATCACTGATATGGTCGATCCCGTCCTGAGGCAGGTCTCGAATATCCCGAGCAGCTCGGCTGACCCGTATCGCTCCAGCTTTGACAGGTGAGCGTTTGGCTGGGGGGGCTGGAGCTTCTTCATGACTGGTTACAAATTTGTTCTCACTGCATATCTGGATTTTCCCGACATGATTTTTTATAAAATAAAAAAAACTGATTGCCGGGCCTGCCATTTCGGGAGTATATCAGGATGATGATTTATGTGGCAACCTGTTTTGTGTGGAATTTGGGCCGGATTTTTTCGGAGAAATATTTTCCAATATCAGTTGAATGCATGAGATCCACGTAGACTTTCGGGGGGACTTTAGGAATACTGGTAAACAAATCCTGAGGAAAATTCGATCTCCTGGATTTTTGTGCTCTCATCATATCCCCTGAGCGCAGGATAGCGGATTTTTCAGATTGTCGCTTCAGGAGTGTCGCTGGTTTCTTACAAGATTGCTGAGGGGTTAATAGTTTTAATAACCCGTTTTTTTCGTGGTTACAACAACAGCATTTTCCCTGTTTTCATCATTATCATTATCATGAGCGGGAAGCGGGCATGGCAGCGGATGAATGTCAGGGCAAAGATCCTGGTGGTTTTTTTATCGATATCGATGGTGGCGCTCGGCATAGTCGGTTTTGCTGCATTCTCGACAATGAGCGAGATGGGCTCGTATGCCCTCGAGAGCAGCGGCTCGCTCGGGAGCCGGGCGGTGTCCGACAGCACGACCGCACTGGAATCGAATGCCGAATCATCGCTGCTGCGCCTTGCAACCGACCAGGCCGATATCAGCAACGTGGTCTTCGAGCAGGTGGGTGCAGAGATGGATACCCTTGCGGGATATGCCGGGACCGTGCGCCAGCGTCCTGTTTCCCCATCAACGCGAACCCTGTATTCCCAGAGCGAACGGCCTCCCGATCCGCAAAAAGCTTCGGCCTACATCCTTGCACCCGGCGTCACCCGGGCATCGGTTGACGATGAACTCTCCGCGCTCTCGCAGATGGACGATCTCATGCAGCCCCTGCTGGCATCCGATACCCGTCTCACCCAGACCTATATCGGCACAGGGTCCGGCATCCTCTGGGTCAACCCGTGGCTCAACAGTGTTCCCGCATCGTACGATCCCCGGACCCGGGACTGGTTTATCCGTGCACAACCGGATGGTCTCCTGGTCTGGTCCGACCCGTACGTGGATGCCGGCGGAAAGGGGCTCATGGTCACCTGTTCACGCCAGGTTGGGTCTGGTAATTCCGGGTGGACATGGGTTGCCGGAACAGACGTGACACTTGAGACCATCAACAGCCAGATCATCAATACGCAGGTCGGCGAGCGTGGCTATGCACTCCTGCTCGACAGCCGTGGAAATGTCATCTCCCGCCCCGGGATAGCAACCGGCGACCGGAAATGGGATGAGTCGTTTACGTCAGAAAATCTGCTTGCCAGCGAGAATGCTGCGCTCAGCGTCGTTGCAAAGGATATGGTTGCCGGCAGGAGCGGCACAGCCCGGGTCACGCTTGGGGGCGAAGAGAAATATATCGCGTACGCCCCGTTAAAAAGTGTGAACTGGAGCCTTGCAGTCGTGATGCCGGTCGACGATATCATTGCCCCGGCGGAGCAGACCCGGGCGCAGATTGTTGCTGCCACAGGAGAGACCGGGGTCTACCTGAACCAGCAGATGAACGCGGCAAAAGGCCTGTTCTTTGCCCTGTTTGTGATCCTGTTCATCATCGTGACGATACTCTCGTTCCTCTTTGCCCGGATCATCACCCGACCTCTCGAGGAGCTCCGGCACGGGTCGGAAGCGATAGGGGCGGGCGACCTCGAACACCGCGTGCTGATTGCAACCGGTGACGAGTTCGAGGACCTTGCACACTCATTCAACAAGATGGCATCCGACCTGCGGGGCCATATCGACGAACTCCAGCGCACAACAGCGGAAAAAGAGCGGTTTGCAAAGGAGCTGGAGATCGCCAAAGGGATCCAGCAGAGTTTCCTGCCTGACTCCGCGCCGGCAATTGCGGGGATCGAACTGGTTGCAACAAATGTTCCTGCGCTTGAAGTCGGTGGCGATTTCTATGATTTCATTCCGCTGGGAAAGGATCGGTGGGGGCTGGTGATTGCCGATGTTTCCGGCAAAGGCGTTCCCGCGGCACTCTTCATGGCGCTGTCCCGCACGCTGATCCGGGCAAGCACCCTGGTAAACGCGGACCCGGCTCGGTCGATCGGGCATGCCAACGCGATGATCTACGAGGACTCGAAGTCGAACATGTTTGTCACGCTCTTCTACGCGGTCCTGGATTCAGGGGCAATGACCTTAAACTATGTCAATGCCGGGCACAACCCGCCCCTGCTCCTGACGGGGGAGTCATCGGATGTCCGGCTCCTGAAGGCAAAGGGCATCGCGCTTGGGGTTATCGATGACGTCGATCTCCAGTCCGTCAAAGTCGACCTGAAACATGGCGATGTGCTGGTGCTCTATACGGACGGGGTCACGGAAGCGATCAACGATAAGGAGGAAGAATTCGGCGAGGATCGGCTGCTCCGGATTATTACTGAGAACCGCGATCGCCCGGCACAGGAGATTATGGACCAGATCCTTTGTGCAATCACGGCCTTTGCCGGAGACCGCCCGCAGTTTGACGACATCACGCTCATGGTCCTGCGGGCACTGTGAAGGAGAGGGGCGTGCTGGTTTTAGCTGAAGCGTGGGGGTTCCGCACTCCAGTATAGTACGGGACGGGGCCAGAGTTCGCCAGGATTGTCAATGCTTTAATAATTAGTACACACCAACCACTCATCCTCCTTCGGCAGAACGAACCGGAATTACAAAGAAGGTTCGGTGTTGAAAAGATTGGCATCTTCGGCTCATTCGCACGCAGAGAGCAGCGGCCGGACAGCGATGTGGATGTCCTTGTTACGTTCCAGGATGGCAAGAAGACCTTTGATAATTTCATGGTGACAAAATTCTATCTCGAAGACCTTTTTGGGAGAAAAGTTGATCTCGTGACGGATGCAGCCCTCAAACTGCTCATCCGCGATCCCATCCTTCAGGACGTTGTCTATGCCTAGATCCCAGCTGTGCTCTACCTCAACGATATTGCAGAAGCCGCAGAAAATATCCAGTCGTATATCGGTGACCTGACATTTGACCAGTTTAAGAATGACCGGATGCGGGTCGATGCGGTAGTCCGCAATTTCGAGGTTGATTGGAGAAGCGGTCAAGAACCTGAGCGATGATCTCAAGGCATAGTTCCCGGCAACGGACTGGAAAGCCGTGGCAGGGTTCCGCGACACCCTCATCCATGGATATTTCGGGATTGACGTCGAAATCCTCTGGGATATTATCGTGCACAAGATCCCGGTACTGCAGGACGAGATCGCGGCGATCGTTTGCGTATGAGAAAAAGAAAAACAAGTGAATTTTTTAATATTTCCTGAATTTTATCAGCATTGGCCCGGACGTTGGGGATTTTTTTGATCGTGTTGCCGGCCCCTGTCTTTGCAAAAAACCTCCAGATACCAGATAAGATCATACTAACCACACACGGGATACAGCACGGTCTAAATTTTTCTGTTTAGTTGCCTTTGTACAAACAACCCCAATTCGGACACTTTATATCTGGTAATCAGTAATTACAGAGGAATGCACTCCATGAAGACAATATATCAATTTTTAGACGATTCCGACTTTGGAATAGAAGCGGTAGGCGGGAAGGGGTTTTCACTGGTGAAGATGTCACAGGCAGGACTTCCCGTCCCACCGGGTTTTATCCTGACCATCAGTTTCTTCCGGCCATGGGTAAAGACGATCATGGGGACTGCTGAATGGAAGGAATTCCTCGCAGCAGAAGATAAAGAACGGGAGAAATATACCAAAATCCTTCAAAAAATGTGCGAAGACTTAAAATTCACCGCACAACAAAAGGCAGACCTGGATAATGCCCTCAAAGTGTATGATGGTTATAGCGAGATGCTCTTTGCCGTCCGTTCATCTTCACCGGAGGAGGATCTTGAAAAAGCGTCATTTGCGGGTATATACGAGACTGAGATCGGAATAAAAGTCCAGGGCATTGAAGAAGCGGTCGGCAAAGTATTCGCATCGGCTCTCGATATCAGGGCAATTACCTACAAGAAACGGCACGGCTTTGATATCGGGACAATATCCATCGCAATTATCGTGCAACAACAGATCGCAAGTGAAGTTGCCGGCGTCGGGTTCACCATTAACCCGCTGAATAACTGCTATTTTGAAGCAGTAATCAATGCGAACTGGGGGCTTGGAGAAAGCATTGTATCCGGGGCGGCAACGCCGGACCAGTTCGTAATCGACAAAAACACTAAGAAGATCCTTGATAAGAAGATGGGGGGAAAAGAACTCTCGTACCTCCTGGCTGATGACTCTTCAATTCTCACAAAGACCGACCTTGCCCATGATGAATTCTGCTTAAGCGATAACAAGATACTGGAGCTTGCAACCCTCTTACAAAAGGTCGAAGACTACTATGGCGTGCCCATGGATACCGAATGGGCATATGCAAAGGAAGTGCTGTATCTTCTTCAGGCACGGCCGATTACAACATATCTCCCACTGCCTCCTGAGATTCTCTCGGCACCCGGAGAGCCACGCCAGCTGTATGTGGATGTAACGCTCATCGAACAGGGCATTCAGTTTCCACTCTCACCGATGGGTGCTGAATGGTTCGGGGAGACCGCCAGACTGCTGGTGAAGGATGTAACGGGCAAAGATATCTGTGGTGACCTGAAAAACGGATTTGGTGGCGTTGCAGGAGGGCGGGTATACGTCAACCTCTCCTATATGCTCGGGTTGATGGGGCCTGATAGTGTTGCCGCCCAGTTTGAGGGGGTCGACACCATCTCGGCCGGGATCATACGCACGATTGATCCGAATATCTACAAATTACCCAATAAGCCGGACGACTACTTGGGGATAATTGCAGGCGGGATATATCACTCTGCAGGTATGGTGGAAAAGTCACTTGGGGGGTTGATCGCACCGGAACATCTGGAAGAGACCTTCCGGAAAGGGGTGAGTGCCTATCTGCAAAAACTGGATATGGAAGAGTCGCGGGATCAAAGCCTCTTAGCATATTACAACGCAGTAACCGGTCATGCCATGGATCTCATGTTTAAAATAACACTACCCACATTGGCTGATGCGGAGTTTGCAAAGTCATCACTCCGGAAGATGTTTGCAAAGGAACCCGATGAGATCCGGAAAAAAGCCGACATGCTTGACCGTGCACTCCCCCACAACGTAACCACCGAGATGGGTCTTAAAATATACCAGCTCTCCCGTCTCCTCGATGCCACGGCATTTGACGAGCCGGAGACACTTGCAGAACAGATCCGCAGCCGGAAGGTTTCTGCTGAATTTCTGGAATCATGGGATGCCTTCATGGAGCGTTTCGGGTTCCGGGGTCCACGGGAGATCGACCTCGCTTCACCGAGGTATTCAGAAGATCCGTTACTGCTTTTAACACAGGTTAAGAATTTCGTTGGAATCGATGATGCTACACAAAATCCTCTGACCCTGTTCGAGGCACAACAGACCGAGCGGGAAAAAGACGCCCGGGAACTGGAGAAGTATCTAAAAGAACATCACTGGATGCATCTCCCCCTGTTCAGGCGGATGTACCAAATCGTGAAGATGTTCGGGGGATACCGTGAGGTGCACAAATATTATCTCATTATGGCAAGTGCCGGTATCCGGCGTCGCGTTCTTGAAGCAGGCCAGAAACTTGCAGACGCCGGGCGCCTCGATCACCCGGAGGATGTCTTTTCCCTCACCATTCATGAATTAAATGATGCCCTTGAAAATGACAACGCCAACCTGCGGGAGTTAAAGGACAAGAATCTCTCGTTCATCAGGAAACTCGATAACGTCTCATCATTTCCCCCGGTTATGGATTCATGGGGTACGATCCTGCGCCCTCCCAGAAAAGAGGCGGAGCCGGGAATCTTATATGGTGACGCCGTCTCCGCCGGTATCGTGCAGGGTCCGGTGAAGATCCTTCATACTGCCAATGAAAAGCCGATCAATCCGGGCGACATACTGGTTATCCATGCCGCCGATCCCGGCTGGACACCTCTCTTTATCACCGCAGGCGGCATCATCCTCGAAGTGGGAGGGATGCTCCAGCACGGTGCCATCATTGCACGGGAATACGGGAAACCCTGTGTCACCGGCATAGAGGATATCTTAGAAAAATTCAGTGACGGACAGATGGTTGAGCTGAACGGCGCAGAGGGATCAGTCCGGTTTCTTGACGAGAAATGATTTTAGAGATATGAGTGGGAGGTCGGCCTACTCCTCCTCATCCTCCCCAAACTCCCCTAAATTCCCTGCCCCGGTCCGGTCCCGGTCAAGCAGCGTTGGATCAATATGCCACTCGCTCCGTCGCAACAGCCCGTGCAGCGTGCTCATCTCGCGGGTTGTGAGATTGCACCGGCCGAGAATGCGGCGGATGAGAATGAGCGTGTTCTCGCGCTTGAACTTCGGGTGGTGGATGCCGTCGAGGTAGCGGTTGATGTGCTGGTAGAGATACTCCATGTCCTGCGGCGGGGCAAGCCGGATCTCCGGCAGCGGCAGGTTCGAGAGTTCGTAGCAGACCACGCCCACCGCGTGCGAGAGGTTGAGGATCGGGTACTCGTCCGCACTCGGGATGGTGCAGATCATGTTGCTGCGCTTGACTTCGTCGTTGTTCAACCCCCAGTTCTCGCGGCCGAACAGGATGGAGAT
>CAZMCL010000076.1:0-7460 GCA_964564375.1 uncultured Methanoregula sp.
TTGAGGGTGATCTGGAAGTCCGTGTCCATCAGCGGGACGCCAAGTGCGGTGACCCGGGCATACCGCGGGCTGATGACACGCTCCTGGCCAACAACCAGCTTCTCCTTCACACCATCGACTTCGGTAACAACCTCGTTCTCGTAGGTCAGGACAAGGATCTTGGTTGTCCCGATGGTGACAGGCTCGCCATCCGGGAGGCTGACCCGGTAGGTGGTGCTGTACGGAAACGAAGTGCCGGTCTGCGAGTCGATAACGGCAACCGTCAGGGTGACAACCGCAAGGACCGAGATAATTGCTACAAGGGCAATGATCCCTACAAGGATCTTTGTCCCGGTCCCCCAGCCGGCCTGCCCGGACGTCTTTTTCATTTCATTAGTATCTGTCATGGTATATCCCATTCAACAAACGAGGGGACGAAATATAAATGTGGCGCACTCTTTGTTCCGCTGCCCCAATAATTCCCATAAAGTCCATTATCCCCCCCGTCCCATTGTTATAGGATTTTGTTATGCGCATACCCATACAGAACGTCACACCGGAGTCCGGCCACGCGGAAGTCTGCGGCTGGGTCCACGAGGTCCGTGACCTCGGCGGTCTCGCCTTCCTGCTCGTCCGCGACCGGACCGGCATCATCCAGGTGACCATCCCGAAGAAGAGAGTATCCGAAGCCGTCCTTGCAGCAGTCAAGGCAGTCTCCCGCGAATCCGTTGTCCGGGTCATTGGCCCGGTCAAGGCCATCGACAAGGCCCCGGGCGGCCGCGAACTCGTGCCTGAGTCCATCGAGATCATCAGCCTTGCCGAGACGCCGCTTCCGCTCGATGTCTCCGAGAAGGTCTCCGCAGAGCTCGACACGCGCCTCGATGCCCGTTTCCTGGATGTGCGGCGGCCCCGCGTTGCTGCCGTATTCGAAATCCGGAGTGCGGCAACCTACGCAATCAACGAGCTCCTCCACAACGAGGGCTTCACCAATATCACCACTCCCAAGATCGTTGCTGCTGCAACCGAGGGAGGTACCGAACTTTTCCCGATAGCCTACTTTGATAAAGAGGCGTTCCTCAACCAGAGCCCGCAGCTCTACAAGCAGATGATGATGGCTGCCGGTTGCGAGAAGGTATACGAGATCGGCCCCATCTTCCGCGCTGAAGAGCACAACACCACCAAGCACCTCAACGAGGCGACCAGCATCGATATCGAGGTCTCGTTTGCCGACCACCACGAGGTCATGCGTATTCTCGAGAACCTCATTGTGAAGACCTACGAGTACGTCAACAAGACCTGCAGCGTCCAGCTCGCCAACATCGAAGTCGAGGACTTTTCTGTCCCGAAAGCCCCGTTCCCGCGGCTCCCGTATGCCGAGGCAATCGAGATCGCCGCAAAGAAGATCGAGGACCCGATCAAGTATGGCGACGATGTCAGCCCCGCGGCCGAGCGCGCGATCGGTGCCGAGATGGGCGGCCACTACTTCATCGTGGACTGGCCTTCCGAAATCCGGCCTTATTACGCGATGCAGTACGAAGACGATCCCTCCATCTGCAAGGCATTCGACATGATGCACCCGAGAATGGAGCTCTCGAGCGGCGCCCAGCGGGAACACCGGCACGATATTCTCGCAAAACAGATCGCAGCAAAAGGCCTCAACCCCGAGAGTTTCGAGTTCTACCTCCGCCCGTTCCGGTACGGCATGCCGCCGCACGCCGGCTGGGGCCTGGGCGCCGACCGACTCGTCATGACGATGCTCGGCCTCTCGAATGTCCGGGAAGCCGTTCTCTTCCCACGGGACCTGCACCGGCTGGTACCCTGACCACGAACTATTTTTGTCAATAAAACAAGAATCAGTACTAAACGGGGCTTGGATTTTTTATGTCAAAAGGATATTTTATCAATAAAGTTCTGGCCACGACCGTCGTTGGCAGCTATCCGGTCGTAAAAGCAGGCGGACTTAAAAGCCTCTTTGACCCGCTGGGGGGGGCAGTCGAGACCGCGGTCGCCGACCAGATCAGCGCGGGGATCGATATCATCTCGGACGGGCAGGTCCGCGGGGACATGATCGGTGCATTCACCTCCAAGCTCCCGGGCATCCGCGAACAGCAGGTGGCAGGCAAGATTCAGCCGTCTGCCGGGGCAATCACGGCCGGGGACACGAAATATGCCCGCTCAAAGTTTCCCAAGGTGAAGGGGATCATCACCGGCCCGACCACGCTTGCCCACGGCATTCACATCAGTACCCCCATGTACCGCAACAAGGAGGAACTGGCCCTCGACCTTGCCGTGGCCCTTGTCGTGGAGGCACGGGCACTGGAGGCAACCGGCGTTGCACTCCTCCAGATCGATGAGCCCATCCTCTCAACCGGCATTGCCGATCTCGCAGTCGCAAGGCAGGCAGTGGAACTGATCGGCTCTTCTGTCCGTATCCCCATCTGCATGCATGTCTGCGGCAACCTCAGTAATGTTCTGGACGAAATCCTCAAGTTCAACGTGAACGTGCTGGACTTCGAGTTCTCCAAAAACCCGGGCAACCTTGACATTCTCTCCCGCCGGGATCTTGAAGGCAAGATGCTCGGTTATGGCTGCGTTGACTCGGCCTCAGAAGAAGTCGAAACTGTCCACGAGATCAAAAAGCGGATCGAGAAAGCCGTGGAATATTTCGACCCGAAGATCCTCTTAATTGATCCCGACTGTGGCATGCGGATGCGGAGCAGGGAGTCTGCCTACTGGAAACTCAAGAACATGTGCGATGCGGCAAAAGAAGTCCGGATCGCGCTGTAACGTTTTTTTTCAATTTTCATGATCCTGCCTTGCAGGATATCCCCCGTAACTGCACAAAGCCAAATCAACAACTTATTGGTTCATTACCGAACCAATATTTTATGAAAGATTATGGCACGAATCTGTCCCAACTGCGGTCGTCCGGCGATTGATGAACAGTCGCAGTTCTGTAACAAGTGCGGGTCCCCATTTTCGGAGGACCAGCCGAAGAAGGTGGTTGTGCGGACCACACCCCGTCTGGTCGATTCCCCGCCGGTTACTCCCGCACCACCGGCTCCCCCCTCGCAGCCCGTTCCAGAACCCCCTGTCGTTCAGCAGCCGGCCACCACGGTGCGCCCGAACGTGCGGGTCCCCCCAAAGAGACCGGCCCGGGCGGCAAGCCCGCAGTCTCCCATACTGCCGTTTGGGAAGTATATTGCACGGGATTTCATCAAGCCGGTGTACTGGATTGGTGTAATCGCTATCCTCCTGGTCGTGTTTTCCGGTATTTCGGCGGAATTTGCCAAAACAGATGCTGCTACCGAAGCTGCCACTGAAACGGAGAGTGATGCATCGGCCGGGGCTCTTTTATCCGCAATCCCGCTTTTCTGGATCGGGGTTATGGTCATTGCAAACCTGTTCTGGCGTGTGTTGTGCGAGACGAGTGCGATGGTGTTTGCACTCTCCGATGCTCCCGCTGCAACAATAAATGGCCCGGGCGTGGAACAGGACTGGCTTTCTGAAGAAGAGATCCCGGGTTATAGCGGCGGCGGTGCGACAGATGAGATGATCGCATGCCCCCGCTGCGGGAAAATTGTGCCGGCAGAAGAACTGGAGACCTGCGATATCTGCGGGGTGCAGGGCTGCAGCAGCTGCGTCCGGAAGATGGGGCTGCTCAAGAGCAAATGGATCTGCAGGGACTGCTTTGAGAAAAAGTAATTTTTTTTAAGTGGATCGCCAATCGTTAATCTGCACTTACCAATTAATTTTATGACAGAATTTCTCAAAGGACTCCCCGTGGTGGCAGACAGGATTTGACTCATTTGATTGCCTGCCGTCACTAAACAACACAACAGGGAAAAAGGCTATACAACCCGCTGGGTTGTTGATGCTTCGATCCCGTTGTCGGTGATGATGAACGGAAGCAGGCGCCGAGGAACGGCAGCACCCTTGATCTTCTGCACGGCCAGTGTCCGGGCGATCTCGGCCTGCTGGACCTGGGTCCTGAACTCGATCACCACATCCGCAACCCGCATTATCCGGGTCATCTCCATTGGCGAATGGACACCGGAGTACACGATGAACATCAGGTTCGCTTTGTTCCTCCGGATCTCGTCCTTCATAAGACTTAAGAGAAAGAGCGTCTGCTCGATGCCGTACTGTTCAATAATGGCCGAGAGCGAGTCCACCACTATGCGGGTTCCGCCCATCTGCGCAAGCAGCATGGCAGGGTTCATCTTGGCATCCGGACCAGCCGCTTCGATGAGGTCCTCCGGAACGATGTAGGTTCCAGCCTCTTCCTCGTGCCCATGACAGAAATGCTGGGCCGCAAGGTCCACCCCCGCAACGGCTGTGCCGTGTACCATGATGAGGCTGCCCTCAGGAAAGCCTCCCTCCAGGAGAATATTGAGGCCGACAATCCCGGTAGGCCGTTTCCGTACCTGGCCGGGAACGGGCGGAAGGCCTGCCACTTCCATGAGTGCAAGAAGACAGATGAGTGCCAGCATGAGGATGATGGTATCGAGCTCCGGATTTCCTGCACACATGAAAAACGGGCAAGCGGCATCTGGCGTCGCATATTACGAAAGCCAAATCACGCTCCCGCAACCGGACTGCGGCACCCCATACTGCCGGCAAACAGCCACCGGCCGGGATCACCCGCAATGTCCTGTCGCGGGGAGTATTCCGTATTTTATGTATGCGTGTAATACAAGATGGAGAGGGGGCTTTGATAAACCTTGTGTGCAATTTTTTTATTGCTATTAATTACTATATAAACAAATCTAATTCAAAAAACTTCATTGGATTGCTGAATTTCTTTTCAGGGACAAATATTGCGGGAAACGGGAAACAGTACGTGAAATCCCTTTATTGTAGTGCACCACAAAAATCACGCGGTACTGCATGCTGGATTTATTAAAAAAAGCAGGTTGATCGGTTAATCCAGCCCGCTCAGACCACACGCTGGGTGGTCGAGGCCTCTATGCCCTTTTCGGTGATGATAAACGGAAGCAGGCGCTGAGGTGCTGCCGCATCTTTGATCTTCTGGACCGCAAGGGTCCGCTCGATCTCGGCCTGCTGGACATTGGTCTTGAACTCAATGACCACATCGGCCATACGCATGATCCTCGTCATCTCCATCTCGGAGTGGATGCCGGTGTAGACCACAAACATGAGGTTTGCCCCACGTTTCTTAATCTCCTCGCGGGCCTGCCGGAGGAACTTGAGTGCTTCATCGACCCCATACTTGACAATGACCGTGGAAAGCGAATCCACGATAATCCGGCTGCCGGCCATCTGCTGAAGGTACATCCCGGGGTGCAGATCGGTTGCATCGATCATCCCTACTTCTACATCCCCGTCATTGATGAAGTAGGTTCCTTCCTCACCCCCTTCTGCTTTCCAGAACTGGCTGGCAGCAAGGTCGACCCCTGATACCGGAGTCCCGTAGATCATGACGAGGGTTCCCTCTGGGAAACCCCCGTCAAGTAACAGGTTGAGACCAACGATTCCGGTTGTCCGCTTCTTCGTCTTCCCGCTGATCGGGATGTCCTGGATGAAGCTTCGTGCATCGGCCATGTGTTCGCGTCATTGCCATATTATTTAGTGGTGAGATAAAAGGCTTCCGGGCAATTTGGGGGTTTTGTCGCAGAATATCCCGCCAAATCGGATTATAAGGCTGATCCGCCGAACTTTTCCCGGAGATCGCGTCTGAGCAGTTTCCATCCATGGACCCGGGGCAGCGAGTCTGTCACGATCATCTTCCGCGGGACTTTGTAGCCGGCCATGCGGTCCCGGCACCACCCGGCAAACTCGTCCTCACCCAGCGTTGCACCGGTCTTGAGAACAACAGCTGCAACCGCAAACTCCCCTTTGCGCTCATCCGGTACACCGAAGACCGCGACGTCGGCGATGGCCGGGTGCTGGATGAGGAGGTTCTCGACCTCGGTCGGGTAGATCTTCCAGCCGGACATGATGATCATATCCTTTTTCCGGTCGGTGATGCAAAGGATCCCATCCGCATCGAGGATCCCGATGTCGCCCGTAAGGAACCAGCCATCCGGGCGGAAGACCTCACGGGTTGCATCCGGCAGGTTCCAGTAGCCCTTTGCAACCGCCGGGCCCCGGAGGGCGATCTCCCCGGGTTCGCCCAGCGGGATCTCCATATCAGGATTATTGGCGTCCACGATCTTCATCTCCGTGTACCCGACCGCCACCCCAACGCTCCGGTAGCCTTTGGTCAGGTGTGGAAAGCCGGGGAGCGTTGTCGTGCCCGATCCGATGACGATCGTCTCGGAGAGCCCGTAAGAGTTGGCAACCGGGATATGGTAGCGCTGGTCGAATGCCTCCCAGACCACCGGGAGGAGCTGGCCGCCACCCGATATGATTACCCGTGCATGGGTGAGCCGGACTTCCGTGCCATGAGGAGCGTTGTTGAGGGAGTGGATGACCGGCGGCATGCCGGCAAGAACGGTCACGTTGTACTGTGCGGCGAGATCGAGATACCGGTCCAGATCGAAGCGCTCCATCATCACATACGTGCCACCGGCCCTAATCACGGAGAGCCCCCACGAGAGCCCGACGTGCCCCATGGGGTAGATGCCCAGATACACATCTTCGGGCCGGAGCCGGAGGGCGTCGCGTTCAGTGTCAAGAGCGGTCATCCAGTTGCCGTGGGTGAGCATCGCCCCTTTGGGTTTTCCGGTAGTACCGGCCGTATACTGGATGTGGCAAAGATCTTCAACCGAGCAGTTCTCCGCACGCATCTGCTCAGGAGCTGGCGGGAACGAGCTCCATGCAACCGATCCCTCGCAGGATCCGCTGACACAGATGATGTGGGAGACGCCGGGGATTTCGTCACGGATACCATCAATGACGTCCACACCCTGCTTGTCCGTAATGATCGCGATTGCCCCGGCATCGCGGATGACATGGAGCAACTCGGTACCGCGGTATACGATGTTGGTCGGTACGGCAACAGCGCCGATCCGCCATAAGGCAAAATAACTGATGAGGTATTCCGGAGAACTGTCGAGATAAATACAGACCCGGTCGCCTTTTTTAACACCGAGGTTTTTAAGCCCGAGCCCGACGCGGTTCATCTCCTCCCTGAGCCGTTTGTAGCTGTAGGTCTCGTTCCGCGTGGGGCAGATGAGGGCGGCTTTTGCTTCGGGAACGCTCTTTGAATCGAGAAGGGTCGTGACATTGGACATGGGACACCGGCATCTGTTAATTGTTACAGGTTTGGACGTTGATGTATATGAGTGTTCATTACTAGTGCCTCTTCCGGGCCATTCCCCGACGGTTAACCTGCATTCATGCCAACTTATTTCTATCCTCCGCCCCGATTGATCAGTCGGACAGTTATGGCAGAAGAGAACCAGCAGCAGCCGGCAGAGCAAAACAAGCCCGCTCCAACCTCCCAGCAGACCGCAGAAGGCCAGAAAAGTGCACAGGAGCAGCAGAGCCAGGGGCAGCGCCGGAACGACAGGCGT
>CAZMCL010000077.1:0-7423 GCA_964564375.1 uncultured Methanoregula sp.
ACCCTTCTGAAGAATATCCTGTTTTCAGGAGGACACACCATCGCCGGTGAAGCAGGAGACGGGGAAGAAGCAGTAGCAAAATATAAGGAACTGAAGCCGGATCTCGTCACCATGGATGTTGTGATGCCCAAGATGAATGGCATCGAGGCTCTCAAAGGGATAAAAGCCATCGATCCTGCAGCAAGGGTCGTTATGTGCACGGCGGTCGGCCAGGAGCAGATGGTCAAACTGGCCATCAAGACCGGTGCAAAAGGGTACATTGTAAAACCTTTCCAGGCTCCAAAAGTACTCGAGGAAGTTAAGAACGTGCTGGCATCCTAAACGTTATGGTGAAGTTACTCATTGTTGACGACTCTGTCTTCATGCGGACCGTCATCCGGGATATTCTCTCAAAAGATCAGTCCATTGAAGTAGTGGGAACGGCATCGAACGGCATTGAAGCATTGGAAAAGATAGCAAGCCTTGAGCCCGATATCATCACACTCGATATTGAGATGCCGAAGATGAATGGTATCCAGGTACTTGAGGAGCTCCGGAAGGCAAAAAAACGTCCCCGGATCATGATGCTCAGTTCGCTCACATCCAAGGGAGCTGAGATGACCACGCAGGCCATCCGTCTGGGTGCTGATGATTTCATGCTCAAACCAAAGAATATCCCGCACGTGAGGGAGATTGGCGCCGAACTTGTTTCCAAGATTAAGCATCTCGTATCCCTTCCGGTACAGCGCCCGGTTATCCACCGTACGGAAAAAAACCCGGCAGCCCGGCGTGTTGTCCTCATCGGATCTTCTGCAGGGGGCCCGCCGATGCTCGACACCCTGCTTGCAGCACTCCCGGCGGATCTCCCGGCGGGTGTTGTCGTGACCCAGCACATGCCCCCGGGCTTCACTGCCCCCCTCGCAGAGCGGTTCAATCGCATTGCTACCATGGAGGTTAAAGAGACCGAGAACGGGGATCTTCTCGAAACCGGTAAGATCCTCCTGTCCAAAGCAGGCATCCACACGATCGTCAGCGGGGTCATGGAAAATAAAAATACCAAAAACGGGCGTATTATCCATTCCAATGCTCCACCCATGCATGGCGTCCGGCCGGCAGTTGACAAGACCTATGAATCCGCGGCCCAGATCTTTGGGAAGAACATTGTCACGGTAACCTTAAGCGGCATGGGCAATGATGCCGGCGATGGTGCCCTTGCCGTGAAACGGGCCGGCGGTATCAACCTGGTCTGTGATGAGAAGGACTGCCTTGTCTACGGTATGGCACGATCGGTCATTTCCAAAAATGCCCACGATAAAATCCTTCCCTTGAACAAGCTTGCAGGTGAGATTGAGAGTGTAATACTCCAGATGGAGGCCAAAAATGTCTGAATTTGAGGCGTATCGGGGACTGTTTGTTGCAGAATCACGGGAAAACCATGAGAACCTTGTCAAGAACCTCCTCATTTTAGAGAAAGGTTCTGACCAGAATGCCATTGATGAGATCTTCCGTTCGTGCCACACCCTGAAGGGAGCATCGGCATCCATGGGATATGCCGAGATGGAGCGGCTCTGCCATGCAATGGAGGATGTATTCCAGCTCGTGCGGAGCGGGACTGCGGAGATTACCCAGGATTTGGGAAGCCTCCTTTTGGCCTGCTCGGATCTCCTTGAACAGATGATCGATGATGTTGAGGGCGGAGGAGACACGTCTTCTTTAAATCCCGATGAGCAGGTCAACGCCCTCAAAGAGTGGATAGGTGATCGGGGAGAGAAAAGCAAGAAGAAAGCAGCAGCACCTGCGGCTTCTGCCAAGGACGCTCCCCCTGCTCCGGAACATGAACCACTCCCCCTTGAGGGGAATATTCCGGAATTCGATCTCCGGATTACCGTTGCAAGCGAATGCATGATGAAAGATGTGCGGGCCATGCTTGCCATCGGCAACCTCGAGTCTCTTGGTACCATCATCTCCATCAATCCTTCAAAAGAGGCTATCGATGAGGGAGACTTCGATGGCGCACTCACGCTCAGGATCGCAAGCGATGCCGGTGAAGAAGCGTTAAAAACAGCAGCATCCGGAACAGAGATTGCCACAGTTGAAGTAAAACCGGTCATCAGGCAGGAAGCACCCCCTGCGAAAAAGCCTGCCGCCACCACAGATAAAAAAACCCCGGCTGCGACAGACAAGAGCCGCGAGATCAAGAACCTCCGGGTCGATATCCACCAGCTTGACCATATCATGAACCTGGTCGAGGATTTGGTAATCAATCGCGGCAGGCTCAAACAAATCTCCGAGCAGCATAAAATCAAGGAGATGGATGAGGCAATCGGCATGGTCGAACGGTCGGTCTCCGACCTCCAGAACCTGATGATGAATATCCGTATGATTCCTCTAAACCAGATCTTCAACCGCCTGCCGAGGGTGGTTCGGGATGTCGCAATCTATGACAAAAAGGAAGTTGAATTTGTCATCGAGGGAGGGGAGACGGAACTGGACCGGAGCGTGATGGATGGCCTCAATGATCCGCTCCTCCACCTTATAAGGAATGCCGTCAACCATGGAATCGAGTCACCGGATGACCGGGAGAAGGTCGGCAAGCCCCGGAAAGGATATGTAAAACTCTCTGCACACCGGGACAGGGACAATGTCATAATCGAGCTCATTGACGATGGTGCCGGGATCAATGTCGAAAAGGTCAAGTCAAAAGCGGTTGAACGGGGCCTTATCACCCAGGAAGTTGCTGACACCCTGACAACGGAACAGGCCGTTGACCTCCTCTTCCAGCCGGGCTTTTCAACCGCAGACAAGATCTCGGATATCAGCGGTCGCGGGGTAGGGCTCGATGTTGTCAAACGTTCCATAGAATCGCTCAAAGGGTCTATCCGGGTTGAAACCACGCCCGGCAAGGGCAGCCGCTTCGAGCTTCTCCTCCCCCCTACCATGGCCATTGTCGATGTCATGATCGTCCGCATCAATGGAAGGCGGCTTGGAATTCCCATCAGCAGTATTGTCGAAGTCGCAAATTTCAAGCGCGACTCCACCCATTTCATCGGGCAGGGCGAGGCTGTGCTCCTGCGGGACGAGGTACTCCAGATCATGTGGCTCAACGATATGGTGGGCTTATCGGATGTCTGCGATATCCTCATCGTGGTCCAGTACGAGAAACGCAAGTGCTGCATCCCTGTGGACCTTGTCGAGGGTAAGCAGGAAGTGGTGGTCAAACCCTTAAGTAAACTCATCGGGAACACGCGAGGCGTGAGCGGGATCACCATATTAGGTGACGGGGAAGTCGTCCCGGTTCTTGATGTAAATACCATTGCATAGGAGATAAACCATGAAACTATCAACTGTTCAGGCAGACGCGATTCAGGAACTCGGGAACATTGGGGCGGCACATGCAGCCACCACGCTCTCCCAGATGCTGGGAAGCTCTGTTGAGATGAGCGTGCCAGCCATCAAGTCCATCGATATCGCAGAACTCGGGAACTATATGGGCGAAGAGCCTGCCGCCATGGTGGCATTTGAACTGCAGGGTGAGATCCCGCACGGGGGATACATTGTCTTTTACATATCCCGCGAATCTGCCATCCGCCTCACCAATACCATGCTCGGTCTCACCGAAATGAACCGGACCATGAACGAGATGGACGAGAGCGCACTTTTAGAAGTAGGCAATATCATGGTCTCGGCATTCCTTGACGCCACCGCGGAACTGCTGGGTTTTATCATGCTCCCGTCACCCCCTTCCCTCACCATCGACATGGCCCATGCCGCCATGTCCTCCCTCGTTGCCCAGATGGGCGAAGAGGTCGACGAAGTGCTCCTCTTCTCAACCGAACTGGTCTGTGAAGAGCATAAGATCGACAGCGACATCATTATGATGCCGGAGAATTCAACACTCGCGCGAATCGTCGAACAGATGGAAAATATGATGAAAGGCATCTAAATCCCCGTTGTGGAACCTATGGCCGACGCACTCAAACCGAATGAACAGACGGCAATGATAGGGATCGGCGAGTACCGGGTGGGATCGTTTCCCATGATGACCATTGGTCTTGGCTCCTGTATCGGACTGGCACTCTATGACAACAACTTAAAGATCGGCGCCATGGTCCATATCATGCTCCCGGACAGTGCCGGGAGAAAGGACCGTCCCGGTAAATATGCGGACACGGCGATACCGCTGCTGGTCAAAGAGCTCAGCAGCAAGGGAGTAAAGGGCAAATCGCTCATCGCAAAGATGGCCGGGGGTGCCTGCATGTTTGAATATTTCGGTACCAACCTCAATATCGGTCAGCGAAACGCAGAACGGGTCAGGGCGATTCTTAAAGAGCACGATATCCCCTTAAAAAAGGAAGATGTTGGCGGCAAGGTCGGCCGTTCGGTCACGTTTTTCCCGGCAAACAGCGGCAAAATTACCATACGGCGGGCGGACGGGACCACCGGTGAACTATAAACAGTATTCCTTCCTCATTCTCATTCTCCTCATTCTGACACCCGCAGCTGCTGCACCATTGAATGAAACGTTAACTGATCCCGTCAACCGGAGCGAGACCACAGGACCGGATCCCTTCACCATAACGCTTTTCATCCCGTCCTCGAACATGATCCATTCCGACCAGGTACTTGACCAGGTAAATACCCTTGATGGAAAGGGAGTCCTCTTTGGAACCACCTTCGGGCTCTCGCTGTATAACGGCACATGGTCAACCCGGCATATCAACCGCGACAACATCTCCGAAGGGCTCATGGATGAGTATATTACGGCTATTGAGTTCGACCATCAGAAAAACCTCTGGATCGGTTATTCCGGGGGAATTCAGATTTATGACGGCACCTATTACAAGGCCCTCCGCGACCAGCAGCTCTTCAAGGAGTTGCGCATCCAGGACCTCCAGCGCTGGCATGATGATATGTGGGTGGCTACCGGTCATTCCGGCATCCATCGCTTCCGGCAGGGTGCCTGGACATGGTTCCAGCCCATGACCAAAACGGGGCCGGGATTTTATGAGGTCAGGGAGATGGTGCTGGATGCTGAGAGCAACTCCCTTCTTATTGCAACGGCAAATGAGGGGCTCTGGATTGCCAAATCTCCCGATGATCCGGTCGTGTTTGAACAGATTGCGTCAAACCGTGGATCTTATGGCCTGATGACCCACGTGAAGCGCGATCCCAACGGGGGCGTCTATTTTTTCAACGATACCTCGGTCGTGCACTATTCCCCCGGTGAAGGATTTGTTCCGGTGCTTACAGCAATTGACCTGACCATAAAAACGATCGAGATCAATGACCTCTCGGCAGATCCATACGGTACCGTTTACCTTGCAACCGATGATGGGATTTATATCTGGAAAGATGGAGGGGTTTACCGCCGCATCAGCAGGTTTGAAGGCATTGGCACCTCAGAAGTTGTGCGGACAGTCAACGTTGATGCGCAAAACCGGGTATGGTTTTCAACCGCAGGTCATGTCGGCTACTATCTCGAAGAACCAGGAATGCAAAGCGCTATCCTGATTGAGACCGTCCCCGCAGAAAATGCATCCGTTTTGCAGGTACCAACGGATGCTCCCCTCACGATAACGACACCTGCAATCACTCCGGATCAGGACACGGGGCCCCGGACGGGGGGGCTTGCCCCGGTTCTTGATCCAATCCTCCACGCACTCCAGACCATCCTTGCAAAACTGGGCATCACCATTTAGTGAGTGAGCATATCCCGGTTTTTTTATAAGGGACTGCTTTGCTGAAACCTTCTTTTCATAATTATTATTGCCCCCTTCGTGCCAACCCTGCCCACGCCCGATGGCGGAGTGCTTACGATGTCCGGTATAACGTGCATTGGGAAACATCAACAGGTCAGCATAAAAGGAACACGACGTTGTTACAACTAAATGATGCCAAAGCAGCGGGGGCTAAAGCGCAAAAGAGAGTAATGAAAAAAAAGAACAAATGATTTCCACAAGAGCAAAAAGAATGAGAAAAAGTTCTGGGGGAGATCACCGCTTTTTGAGTTCCTCAAGGCAGAACTGTTCGATAGCGTCCAGCAGCGCCTTTTTTGCCCGCTTGACACGCACCGCTTCTGTTGAAGCGAAATCCGCAGCAATGTACCGGAGGATCGTTGCAAAGTACTGCAGCCGGGGGAATTCATGCTCAAAATCAGCAAGACGATTGAACGCTTCCTTGGGTTCGTGGTTGAGGAGCTCGAACGAGAAATCGAAGAGTTCAATAACCTGTGCCGGCATCCCTTTCGAGATTGCCAGCTTCCGGAAACTGTGGTACGTGATCTTTTTTGTTGTAAGGAGGGAGAGTTTGAGCCCGAGATAGATGGGTTCGAGTTCATTTGGGTACTGCTTGATGAGCTGGTTGACAATCCCTGCCGCACCGCCGGCGTCCCGGTTTTCGAGCTTGTAATAATACATCTCGCGCAGGAACGTCATGTCCGTGTAGAAATGCTCCGAGCCGATATCAAGGAGACGTTTGCGCATCACCCTGTCGTTTGTCATGGTTGCGTTCTTTAACCCCACTTCCAAAAACCACTTCTCGCTGGGGAACCATTCAAGGCCGGTTAAGATCATCTGCCAGAAAATTTTTTCCAGAAATGCCGGATCATCGAGCTCGAGCTGGCGGAGCTGGTTGACCGGCGGTTTGAGCCGGGCCAGCTTGATCATCAGTTCGCGTGCAAGGAGCTCCATCTCGCCGGGCCGGTGGTTCCGGATCGACTCGTCGTCTTTCTTGAACTCCCGATGGGAGAGGGTGTAGTAGCAGAAGGCAACCGCGGTACCGAGTTTAGCGTCGAGAGTTGCATGCTTTTTCAGATAATCGAGGGCATGGATAAAATCCCCGACCTTGAGCAGTTTTAAGCCGACAACGATATTGATACCCACTTCCGCATTCTTCCGTTTCTTGAAGCGGATGGCATTGACCATGACCTTTTTTACAAAATCGAAGTCCTGGATATTGCTGCTGGTATCTAGCACCTTGAACGTGATGTTGTCCACAAACTCATCGTGGGCTTCATTGGAGATATCTGGAAAGGAGTTCTCAAGTGCAGAGATCACGTACCCGAAGAAGACCGGAAGATTTGCATCTACTTTTGCAGAATTGCGCTCGATATAGCCGGAGAAATCCCTCTGTAAAAGGTGCAGCTTGTCGTAAACTATAGCATCCGAAAGCTTCTCCTCCCGCATATAGGGAGAATGGCATGTTAAAATATTAAAATGTAGCAGAGGAGAATATTATGATTCGTCCTTTGCATAATAGTAAAATTCGCCCAGCCCCTTTTGTTCCCTGTCAAGGAAGGACTCCGGCTTGTTGATCCGGGGCCGGCCGGTCTGGTCCCGCCGGAAGGTGACATCTAGTTCCCGTAAGAACCGGTTCATGCCGTCCCGCATCGGGAACGGTCCGGCAGCAGTGCCGCTGATGCCAGGCTCACCTTCGAAGACCAGGA
>CAZMCL010000078.1:0-7415 GCA_964564375.1 uncultured Methanoregula sp.
TTCCGGCCCCCGCATTAAAAAAGTGCCCTGCTTCATGCCCGGACCCAATTTTTAGCCAAGCGATACCCATAACACTGTAAAAGAAGAAAAAACACTGTGGGTATCTCATGAAACGTACCGGCCACCTTGCCATGATCGCCCATGACATGGGGCTCATCTTTGAGTTTCTTGGTATTGTCTCGCTCCTGCCATTCATTGTTCTGGCAATCTTTGGTGAATGGGAGTTGCTCGCTCCCATGGCAACTGCTCCTTTCTCGTTCCTTATCCTGGGATTTCTTATATCGAACATCCCCCACGAGGATATCGAACCCTCCTCCACCGTGACTCTTGCAGCCATCACGTTGTCGTGGGTGGCAATCGCTGTCATCGGTGCCCTCCCGTTCGTGTTTGGCCTGCAGATGTCGTTTACCGACAGCGTCTTTGAGGCAATGTCCGGCTGGACGGGAACCGGTTTTACCATGATTGCAACGCTCGACACAACACCCCATACCCTCCTTTTCTGGCGTTCGTTCACGCACTGGATCGGGGGGATCGGGATAATCGCTTTCAGCATCACACTCCGGGGCAAAACCCGGGTCTCGCTCTTCCGCATGTACAAGTCAGAAGGCCGGGCGGAGGAGCTGATATCGGCAACCACCTCCACCAGCCGGCGGATGTGGATGATCTACCTTGTCCTGACGTTTGCCTTTACCGGTCTTGTCATGCTGGCTGGCATCCCGCTCTGGGATGCGCTCAATCTTGTCATGGCTGCGATTGCGACTGGGGGGTTCACCATCCATGCCGGCGGGATAGGGTTTTATGACAATCCGCTGCTGGAAGCCCTCTTAATCCCGGTCATGATCACGGGTGCTATTCCCTTCAAGTTCTTCCTCCTCATGTATCATGGCAAGATCCGGGACATGCTCCGGGACAGGACCGTCAAGGCTCTCTTCCTCATCGCCCTTATCGGATCGTTTCTCGTCTCAGTTAACCTCTTTTTATTTGGAAACCTCTCCCTGGCTGAGGCATTACGGCAGGGAACATTCACGGCCATCTCCGGTCTCTGCACGTGCGGCCTGCAGAACTCAAACCCCCATCTCTGGGCAACAATCCCGCTGGCAATCGTCGCGATGATGATGTTCATAGGCGGAGCAATGGGGAGCGGGGCCGGGGGTGTCAAGGTGAACCGGATTATACTTGCCTATCATGGTGTACGGTGGTGGTTCCGTCGGTTCTTTGTCTCAAGCCGGGTGCTGGTGCCGTTACGGTTCGGGGGCAGAATTGCATCCCGTGAAATATCGGAACTCGCGATCTCCAAGAACATGCTTGTCATTGTTATCTACGTCCTGACAATTTTTGTTGCAACAATCCTCACCCTTCACTTGTACATCACCTCGTTCCGCATGGAGGAGGTGGTCTTCGAACTGGTCTCGGCCTTATCGAATGTCGGTCTTTCGGTCGGGCTCATCGGGGCCGCCAGCCCGATTACCATCAAATGGATTTTCATTGTCCTCATGTGGCTGGGCCGGCTTGAGATCGTCCCGGCCCTCATACTTGCGATTGGACTCCTCAAGGGACTTGAAGATGACAGCCGGAGCCAGACGCCCCCGGATCCGGATTTTCAGGTCCATTGAAACGGCTCAAAATTTTTGCCTTTTTTTACCTCATCGCTTATCTTGGTGCAGCACCAATAGTAGTGGCATAACGGTGGCAGATGGCTGATATAAAAATTATCGGGACCGCGCATGTCTCACAGGCAAGTGTCGATGAAGTCCGTAACGCTATTGAAGAATACGGGCCGGAGGTTGTGGCTATCGAACTTGACCCATCCCGGTTTGCAGCCCTCAAGCGACAAGCCGCCGACCCTTCGGTTAAAGATGTCCTTGAAGTAAAAAATTTTAACACGCTGCTGGTCCAGTGGCTGCTCGCCTACCTCCAGCGCAGGATCGGGTTTGACGTCGGAGTCGAACCCGGAGCCGAGATGAAAGTAGCCATTGAGGAAGCCGAGAAACGCAGTCTTCCCATCGCCCTTGTTGACCGTGATATCCGTATAACCCTCCTGCGGTTCTGGAATTCGCTTGGGATTATCGAGAAGATCAAGATGGGGTGGGCGCTCGTGGTCTCCATTGCGGAGGTAGATAACGGGCAGGAGATCGATATCGAGTCATTAAAAGACCAGGATGTTATCGATATGGTCATGGAGGAGTTCCGGAAGTTCTCCCCTAATGGCGCCCGGGCACTCATTGATGAACGCGATGCGTTCATCGCGCACCAGCTCGTTCTCCTCAAAGCCCAGCGTCCTGAAGGAAAAATTCTTGCTGTAGTCGGCGCCGGTCACCGGCAGGGGATTATGGGCTACCTTGACAATCCCCAAACCCTGCCACCATTCAATGCGCTCACAGCCGAACCAAAATCCTTCGCATGGGGGAAGGTTTTCGGGTTTGCCGTAACCGGTCTCTTTGCCTTTCTCCTTGCTGCTATCTGGTTCTCTGGAGTCGGTCTGGGTGTACTCTTCGAGGCATTCCTCTTCTGGGTTATCATTCATGGCGTTCTTTCCGCGCTCTTTGTCCTGCTTGCCGGAGGTCACCCGTATTCTGCGATTGCCTGTTTCTGTGTTGCATGGATGACATCGCTCAACCCCATGCTGCAGGCCGGGTGGGTGGGGGCATATGTTGAGGCTCGCGTCCGGCAGCCCCCCATCTCGGATTTCCGGAAGATCTACGAGACCGAATCGTTAACGGAGATGGCAAAAGTCCCGCTCTTCAAGGTAGTACTGGTGGCCGCGCTGGGCAATCTCGGGAGCATCCTTGGTACAATCCTGTACTTTCTCTTCCTCTTTCCACTGCTCGGCATCGACCCGGCTCAGGTCATCTCGCAGGGTGTCCAGAATATGGGTGCATGGGTAGCAGGACTTTTCTGATCCTTACTGGAGCAGGCAGATCTCCTCATCAATCCATTCCCCGATTATTACTTTCAACTCATTTTTTGTCATGCCAGTCCGGTAGTGCACACGGATCTCGGCTTCCAGCATATCGAGAATAGGCTGGACGGTTGAAAAATAGGTTGCCGTGCAGGTGAATCCTCCTCCCTTGTCGAGATGGAGCATGACAAGTTCGTTGAGGTGCTCCATCTCCCCGGTAAGATCGATGAGGCTCTCAAGCGTTATCCCCGCCGGTATTGATGGGGTGATGAGATCGGAAGCTCCATCCTCGCCTATGGGGGGGCTGCAGTTGTTTTCCGGATCGGGATCTGCCATATATACACCATGTCCGTCTGTCGGGAAAACTGCCCGGCAGGGAAGAATATACAGGCTCGGCCTGCATGGGATTTAAAGATTCGGCCTGATTAAAAATCCAATAAGGTTTATCACGTATCCGGCTCTTCATGTGGTGTAGGAATAATAGTAGTTTTCGTGATGGTATGACTACGACCGCACTTCTTGTTATTGAGGGGCTCTGGTGGACCCCGGAGGAAAAGCCCAAGCGCCCGTCCGTACTGCAGTTTTTTGAAGGACTTGAGAGTATTGAAGGAGATTTCAATATTTATTATGCAAATTTTTATGAAAAGGAAGGCTTCCGCCATGCCCTTGAGGATGACCTCACCAACACCCGCGAGGACCGGCTCTTTCTCTATATTGCGGCGCACGGCACCGGAAAACGTATTGGCGGTCTTAAATCCAAGACCGGCATGAAGCTGCCGCTGATGTTCAAGGCCGTGAGAAATGCTGCGAATTATTCCAATATTGAAGGCGTGCTCATCAGTTCCTGCAACATAGGCAACAATATCGAGGATTTCATCTCTACTACCAAGAACTCCCATATTGCATGGATCTTCGGCTACACCTGCGAGATCAGCTGGATGGCAAGCACACTCATCGATGTCTCCATTTACGAGCATCTGATGAAACTCAACAAGAACGACCTCCGGAGCAGGAAGAAGATCCTTGATGCATTCACAAAAGCCCTTCACCGGTTTAACGGTGATTACATTCTCTGCAAAGAGAAGTCAAAAAGCATTGCATTGAAAGATGCAATAACGCTGGTTGTCCAGCCACGGGCGCCAAAAATGAAGGCGCAGGACGAGACTGCAAACCTGCTCTCAAAGCTTGGCTGGAAAAAATAACCTGTTTCATGAGGGAAAAGTGCAGCATTTCCTTTTACACCAAAAAAGAATTGAAATGTATCTTAAATCATAATTATCGTGTTTTCTCTATCACTCTATTTTCGGTTTGGGTTTTGGCAGGAACGGGATGATCGATGCGGCGATCTTCGCAATATCCATTGACTGGAGAATGACTTTTCCCGGGCCGGTGAGAGTGGTGACAAAGAGCCCTTCACCCCCGAATAGCGCGGTTGTGATCCCCCCTACAAGAGCAATATCGTAACTGACACGCTCCTCGAAACCGACAACAAGGCCGGTCTGGACTTTTATCACCTCGCCGTGCTTCAGGTTCAGCTCGATGATATCACCGCAGCAATGTAAGAAGGCCGTACCGTAACCGGTCATCCGCTGGAAGATGAATCCTTCACCCCCGAAAAAGCCGGCACGGATATTCTTTGTTATGGCAATGTCAAGGTTCACCGACTCTTCGCAGACAAGGAATGAACTCCTCTGCGCGATAAACTCTGAACGGGGTGTCACATGAACGGTGAAGATCTTGCCGGGCATGCTTCCGGCAAATGAGGCAAATCCTGATCGTTCCTGTGCCGCAAATTTTGTAAGAAAGATGCTGTCCCCGCCAACTGCCCGTTTCAGCCCGGAGATAATCCCGCCTTTGAGCTGGCTCTCCATCGTTATGTGGCCGCTCATGTTCACCATGGTGCCGGCCTCCGCAAAGACACCTTCTCCCGGCTGCAGTTCTATCCTTGCCATCTGGAGATTGTTCCCGATAATTTCGTGCTTCATAATTTCTGGTACTGGGTTTGAGCCGGGGAGGTGAAATGTGTTGTGGGATATTTGCCGGGATAATGGCTGGTGACGGGAATTTTTTAAAAACAACAGATAAGCACCGGATCGCTCTGTCACCGGCATCTGTCTATACTAAAACAAGCCTTAATACGATAACGTAACCAAACTTGTGCAGATGAACGGGGCAAAACTTGCCGGTGGTCCGACGCAGGACGAGATCATGGCGGTCTCTCTCCTCAAACTGGGACTTGCCAACTCCGATACTATTCTTGAGATAGGTTGCGGTACCGGCAAGGTCTCGGTCGCGATGGCAAAACAGGCAAAAAAAGTATACTCGCTTGACCTGCGGCCGGACGCGGTATCGCTTGCAACGGAGACCGCACGATCAGCGGGAGTGCGCAATATCGAATTTTTCTCAACCGATGCCGCGGATTTCTTAAAAAACGATCAGGTCTTTGACTGTGCGTTCCTTGGCGGCACCCATGGTCTGGATGAGATTCTTCCTGTTCTTGCAAAAAAGGTGAAGCGGACGATTGTGATAAATGCGGTAATGTTGAGCACGCTCGAACGTGCCGTCACCGTCCTCAAAGAGCTCGGGCTCTTTGTTGAGGTCGTGCAGGTGCAGGTCTCACGGTCGCACGATATAGCCGGAAGCATCATGTTCAAACCCATCGACCCTGTCTGGATCATCGTCGCCCGGAGGGCAGCATGCTCGTAGGTCTTGGTCTCGGTCCCGGAAATCCGGAACTTCTCACGCTCCGGGCAGTAAGACTCCTAAAAGAGGCAGATGCCGTCTTTGTACCGGGCAGGATTGCGCACGATCTTGTCAGCCCGTACCGTGCGCCGGTTATCCTAGACTTCCCGATGACCGATGATGAGAAAAAGATCCGCACGTGTATGGTGGCAAATGCGGCAAAAATTGCCCCGGTCGCAGATAACGGCCTTGCGGTGTTTGGTATTCTCGGCGACCCGAACTTTTTCTCGACATTCTCCCGGCTCTGTGCGGTTATTGCCGAGACGCATCCCGATATCGAATTCCGGACCGAACCGGGCATCAGCTCCATCACGGCTTTTGCTGCTGCTGCTGGGATCCCGGTCAACTGCAGCTTAACCGTTTCAGATGGGTCAGATGAATGCGCCGGAATATTTCTCAAGGTCCGGAAACCCCAAAAGAAAGCGACCGAACTGCGTTTGCAGGGCTTTTGCGAATTCGTGCTGGTTGAGCGAATGTTCTTTTCAGACATGAAGGTTTACCGGAATGAGGATCTCCCGGAAGAGAGCGATTACATGAGCGTGATGTATGCCCGGAAATAATAAAGAACCGGTTATCTGGTTTGTCGGCGCAGGTCCCGGCGATCCTGAACTCATCACCGTGAAAGGAAAGGCCCTGCTTGACAAGGCTGACGTCCTGCTCTACGCGGGATCGCTTGTCAACCCTGCACTGGTCTCTGCCAGTCCTGCCACTGAGAAAGTGGACAGCTGGGGCATGAAACTCGATGAGATGGTTATGCTCATGACCGACCGGGTGCAGATGGGAAAATTCGTAGTCCGGCTTCATTCAGGAGACCCGGCACTTTATGGTTCCATTGTCGAACAGATTGCGGAACTCAAAAAGGCAGGGATCGCCGTCCGGATAGTCCCTGGTGTCTCCTCGGTCTTTGCCGCTGCCGCGGCGCTCAACACGGAATATACCCCCCGGGGTGTGTCGGAGACGCTCATTATAACCCGTCCCGCGGGTAAGACGCTTGAAAAGGACTATATCGCGGAACTCTCGCAGTATCCGGCAACGCTGGCGTTCTATCTGGGCAGCGAACACTTCTTTGAAATTACCGAAAAACTCACCTGTCCCCGCGATACTCCGGCTGTAGTCATCTACCATGCGTCCTGGCCTGACCAGAAGATCATCACCGGTACCGTTGAGGATATTGCGCAGAAAGCACAGGCTGCCGCAATCACCCGCTCCGCACTCCTCATTGTCGGCAAAGCAGTCCTTGGCACAGAGTCCGGCTACCAGCGATCGCACCTCTACTCATGAACGATACAGTTGTCATCACGTTCTCCTACTCCCGCAATGAAGCGGAACGTATCGCATCATTTTTAGATGCGGATGTTGTGGAATTCTCACCGGATATTTTTGATTTGGTCTTTTTGAGAAGAAAACGCGTTGTAGCTCTAATGTCAATGGGCATTGTCGTTCGGAAGATAGCCCCGCTGCTCGAAGACAAGTGGAAGGACCCCGCGATTGTTGTCGTGAGCCCGGACCTCCGGTACGCCGTGCCGCTCCTGGGCGGCCACCACGGGGCCAACGAGCTGGCAAGGGAACTGTCAGGGCTCGGAATGCAGCCGGTCATCACCACCGCGACAGAGTCCCGGGGCCGTAATTCGGTTGAGACTATTGCGGGACAGACAGAAACTGACGTGGTAAACCGTGATTCAACACGGCAGGTGAATGCCGCCCTGTTGAACACGGATGTTCCGGTCCATGCGGTAAAAGGGCCGGCCATTGTTCTTGCCGACCCGGATGTATC
>CAZMCL010000079.1:0-7349 GCA_964564375.1 uncultured Methanoregula sp.
CTGAACTTTTGGCATCTCGCGGAGGAGTGCCGGAAAGTCTACGTTTGGAACGGCGTCCATGATCCCAAGTTCCCAAAATGTACGGGTTTTCTGGACCACGCGTGCTACTTCGTTGAGGGCACAGACCGGCATACAACCGAAATGGAGGCACTGGCCTCCAATCCCGCCCTTCTCGATAAGCATCACTTCCTTACCGGCAGTTGCGAGCCGGATCGAGGCAAGCCGCCCGGCCGGTCCGCCACCAAGGATGACGATCATGCAAACTCCCTGAAACGCGTATCAGACAACCGGGCGGTTCCTGTTCCAATCACAGGTAGCCTTAAAAAAAAAGAGGGCGGGATCCCTTTGCTCCCGCCCGACCGCTGCATATGAACAATCATCGGGACTTAGAATACTTCTACACCTTCATCCATCGGTTCTGAGAGCAGTTCTCCGGTGAATGCGTTCACTTCTACGATCTTCCTGCCCCGGATCTGCCAGACCGGGATGTAGACCTGCCTGGTGTCGACTGCGATGTTCTTCCGGTCCGGCATTAAGACCTTCTCCTCGTAGAAGATGGCATCACCTTTCTCCTGCTTGATCCGCACTTTCTGGGTGAGCCGGTCGACAAGCTCGCTTACGATCCGCTCGGTGGCTTCGTCTTTCCTGATATGCGGGTCGCATACTTCTGCACCCCCGGGGATATCCGTATCCTCCACCTCTTTTCCGTCGAGTTCGATCCTGATGCCGTTGATAGCATTGATCGCGCCCCAGCCTTCGGCATCGAAGGGGATGCGGCGGTCCTTGTACACCTGCTCCCCGGAACTTGTGTAGTGGAAGAGGAAGTAGGGCATGAACCGGAGCCTGGCTGTTCCCTGAACCCCGCCGGTCCGGATGGCCGCCTGCTCGGAGACCTTGACCGGAAAGTGGAGCAGGGAGATGCCAGAGGGTTCCACCTCCTTTATCTCAGGGGATGCGGAAACAGTTGCTCTCCTGCTTTTTGTCTGGGTGAGATCGAGGGCCAGCTCGCGGCTGACGACGTCGGCAAGCACGGCTTCCCCGGTATACCGTACGAACTCATTGACACCCCACTGTATGCAGTTCTCGGTTGCAATGTCCTGATCAAGGGTAAATAAAAGCTTCTTGCAGTTCATTTCCTGGTCGTCGATCATGAGACTATAGTTGGTCTTGTCGAACTGGCCGATCAGGGCCCGGTCGTTCGAGCAGAGCACAAGAAGGCATACGCCGTCGCGTACTGCTGAGAGGTCAAGAGGTTCGTCAACCTCTTCAACCTCAAAACGAGCCGCCTCAAGAATGAGTCTCATCGCATTCTTGGCTTTTTCCCGCATATCTTGTTCCATCATAAATACATTGCCTTGGACTTATAGAACAATTTTTCTATTGCGCTGTCAGAGAATTAGCTAATATGGCGCTCCCGCTTAAGTTCGTTAACCATACTATTGAAGATTTTGCCATGCGGGTCACGTTCGATCCCGTAGCCGGCAAGGGAACCATTGTCTATAACCTCTCCCTGATCAAAAACGAGGACCTGGAATTTGCCATTTCCATTTTGAAAGATGCATTCCGAAGCGGCATTTCCGTCAGCGGGCTCGTGCGGATCTTCAACTCCGGCGAGACGGTTCAGGATTTCGTGATCCCTGACGGCTGCACTGGAATCTGCACAATGTGCAGCATCACGTTTGACAGTCTCCTGATACGGCGGGGAATTCCCATCAATCCGATCGGCGGCGGGGTTGTGGAGATTGAGAACCAGACACCGATGCGGTTCACCCATATAATCCTCTACGAACATACCACGATCGATCCCCTTCAGGTGCTCATGTCACAGAAGACCACGTCAGTGATCAATGTCATGCGGAAGGGAAGCGGGAACATCCTTGCCAATATCCGGGAGTTCCACATGGAAGCCGAGCCGCTCGTCGGGGTTGTTCTTGATGAACTGGCGGGCAGCGGTTATTATGGCATCCTCGAAATGGGAGCGCCCAACACCCCCCTGCTGGGTGTGCCGGTCAGTCCGCAGTATGTTGCCATTGCCGCAATCGGAGGCACAAATCCCATGGCTGCCATCCGGGAAAGCGGACGCTTTGTGCAGCCGCATGCCATGAAAGGACTCATGGACATCAGGGAGCTGGCCGAGATCCGCACGTTCTGATCAGTCTGCCTTTTTTACCCAGTCGATGATCAGACCGTAATACCGCACAAAGAAGCGGACGAATCCTTCGGATTCCGAGAAGAGGGCGACAGCATCCTCATCGGTTGAACCCACGATAACCATGACTTTCTTCCCGTCGATGATACATACCCCGCCGGCCAGCAGATCCCCGCCCCGTTCGAGCTCTTTTGGTATACCTGAGGGTTTTTTCAGATAAAGACTCATGGTCTTTGGCACCGGCCCTGTCCATGCCGGTGTGATAACCTCAACAGTGACCCGGTCGGCGCATTGCTTCAGGAGGTCCTTGATCTCCTCTGAGAATACCTGCGAATGGGCGATGATTCGGATATCGGTCTTGGTATGGGTGATGAGTTCTGCCAGCCGCTTGCGGATGCCAGCGATTCCATAGATATTCCAGATCAGCTCCCCGCTTCCCTCTTCTGCAGATATTCTCTCCCGGTGAATAGCGGTGAGGCTATCGAGTGCCTGCTGAGCATCCAGCCCGATGCGTGCGGTCAGTTTCCCGATTGCATCCCCTGGGGGAATGGCAGCGAACCGCTTCGGTGCGGACTGGGATACCGAGACGAGGTCTTTGTCCAGCAGCTGGTCGAGAACCGGGTAGACAGATGCGCGCGGGACACCTGATGACTCGTGGATCTCGCTCGCGGTGGCACTGGTCACTTTCAGGAGCGCAATATATACCAGCGCCTCGTATTTGGTCATACCCAGCGATTTGAGCCATCCGATAAGTTCGGCCGGATTTTCCGGGGGCTGTGTCATTGATACATCCCTTTATATCTTGCAATATTAAATGTTGTTATACCAACAACAACAGGTGATCGCAAATGAAATATCGCATAATATCTCTTGTGTTCCTGGTATGCCTGCTGGGCGGTTCCCTGCCGGCCATGGGCGTGACCACGTATTTTGGCGGGAGTCCGCAGATGTCGGCTGCGATTTCCGGTACCAATGAGTTCACCCCGGGGCAGGATGCGGTCATCACCGTTGTCGTGCAGAACCGCGGGGTCAGTTCCAGTAAGAACGCGTGGGTTGGGGGCGCGACAGTAACCCAGACAACCCGGCCCGATCTCTCCAGGGATAATTATGACAATAACTACGGAGTCTGGCAGGGGAGCGGGACCATTGCACGGGATGATGTTCCCACGACCGCAAAGATGGTGATGGTGAGTTTATCGTCTGGCAATGCTCCTGTCATAGTGAAATCAGATCCCCAGAATATCGGGGACATTGCCTCCGCGGCGTCAGAAACCGTAACGATCTACACCAAGATCACGAACGAGGCAAGGGAGGGTGAATACCAGCTCCCGCTCACGATTGGGTATACTTACCTCAGGGATGCTGACCAGGTGGCAGCGGATACACTCCAGAATAACTATATAACAACATCGGAAACGGTCCCACTCACCATACGGATCAAACCGGAGGTGCAGATTGAAGTTGTCGATGTAATAGCGGAGAATCTGAGTGTCGGCACCGGGGGTTTTGTCATCCTGACCATCAAAAACCTCGGGTTCGAGGACGGCAAGAAGGCAACGGTCCAATTGTTGCGGAACGGTGACAGCCCCATTATCCCGACCGACAGCAGTGTCTTTATCGGGGACTTCCCGCAGGACGGCGTTGTCACCTGCCAGTATAAGGTCGGGATCTCCAATGATGCCGGCAAACAGACCTATCCGGTCGATGTTGCTGTAATGTACGAGAACCGGGAAGGAGAAGTCGTGACCTCGGAGCGGGAGACCATCGGTATACCCATTGGTGGAAAGGTCACCTTTGCGGTGGTTTCAGAATCGGTGGAAATTGTCCCTGGGTCCGACCAGACAATAGTTATCCAGTACCGTAATACCGGGGAGATCCCGGTTTATGCTGCGCAGTCACGGATATCAGCAGTTGCCCCCTTTTCGAGCAGTGACAATACCGCCTACCTCGGGGACATCAAACAGGGCGAGACCGTCACTGCCCGCTACATTCTGGCTGCTGCGGAAGATGCAGCCGTCAAAGAGTATGCCCTCGATACCGAGGTCCGGTACCGCGATGCGCTGGACAACAGCCAGATCTCTGACTCGTTCAAGGTGCCGGTGACGGTTATGGAGAAGCCGGCCGGAGGGATCTTTGAAGTCCTGCCAATCCTTGCAGTTATCGTCCTGATTGTGCTCGGCGCCGGGTATTATTTACTTGTAATGAGAAAGAAGAAGTGATGTTAGGGTGGGACGGGGAGCTACCTCCCCCTGCAGTAAGGACGTTTTCCGATATGCGGCCTGTCCTTGCCAACTCTTCGTGTACCGGTGACGCCCCACTTTATTTTATGTACCGCGATCTGGCAAAGTCTGACGCGGACTGGCGCTGGCTGCACGCTCATAAACTCCGGTACGACCTGACGGTCATTCCCCCCCGCGACCTCTGCGGGGAATGGGTCAAGACCAAGGGCCACTACCACCCGGACAATCCCGCCGGCAAGGGATACCCGGAGATCTACGAGGTACTGGAGGGCTGGGCCCATTACCTTCTCCAGTCCCGGGTGCTTGACGATGTGGTGATGATCGCTGCACAGGCCGGTGACCTTGTCATCATCCCGCCGGGGTACGGGCATATTACCATCAACCCGACAAAGGGCATAACGCTCGTTATGGCCAATATTGTCTCCACCGCGTTCGAGAGCGAATATTCAGAATACGAGAACATGCACGGGGCAGCGTACTATGAGTTGACCTCGGGCGAACTGGTCAGGAACCGGCACTACAATGCAGTACCGCCCGTCCGGTACGTTCGCCCGAAGTCCGGACGGGGCGATCGCCGAATCGTCCGGGGGCCGTTATACAGCCTGATCGGCAATGAGAAGGCGCTCTCGTTCCTTAACCGCCCGGAAGATTACGCGGAGATCTTCAGAGTACTCCTAAAAGACTAGGGGCAGCCTGCCGCTTGTGCTCGCTCTTTTGAACAAGCGCGAGCACCTGTTCTTCGGCAGGTGTCCGTGCCTGCCATTCCTGTGCTTCAAGGGCTTTGAGCGAGGTGTCAATCTCCGCATACGTGAGACCGATCTCCTTCTCATCGCTCTGGCCTTCCCAGAGCCCGGCCGAGGGCACCTTCTTCATGATAGGTTCCGGAATGCCAAGTTCCTGTGCGACCATGTAGACCCCGGTCTTGTACAGGTGGAGGATTGGCTGGAGATCGGCGGCGTTATCGCCATATTTCGTGCAGTACCCGAGCAGGTACTCGCTCCGGTTCGAAGTGCCGCATACAAGGCGTTTGTCCCGGTTTGCATAGTAGTAGAGGACCGCCATGCGGGTACGGGCCATCAGGTTCCCGAGCAGGTACGGCGTTGCGGTGAACCCGGGCATCGAACGGTAGCCGTCAAGGATTGGGTCGATACAGATAACCTCGTGCTCCATTCCCAACTGGCGGCAGAGCTCCGCAGCATCCGTCACATCTGCCGGGTTGCTGACCGATGTGGGAAGGGAGAGGCCCCGGACATTCGCCGGCCCTACCGCCCGGCAGCAGAACGCTGCGGCAACCGCCGAATCGATCCCCCCGCTCAGGCCAATAACAATCCCTTTGCTTTCGGTGTTCCAGTACGCGTACCGAATCATCTGCTCCACCCGTCCCATCCTGCACCCGAGTTCATCGTCCATGGTTATGTCCTCTTTAATGTTGATGGATGAACTTTTTCAACTGTTCGGTAGTTATAAAACACCCCAACCAGTTACTACGGGAAAACTCCGCCATCCTGTTGTTTTGTAAAAGCCAGCGTCTCGCAGAGGTTCAGTACGGCGTGGGGTGCTGCCGGGTGGCGGCGGGAATAGTCAGCCAGCAGGGCTTTTATCTCCGTATACAGGGTGTTGTTCTCCTGCGGGAGAACCATCCCATCGCCAGCCAGCCCGTGAATCCGGGCATAGAGTACAATCTCCCCGGCCGGGATGTGGCAAAACGGGGTAATTACCTGAATTTCGCCGGGAATTGGGGACGCATCAGAAAAACACGCATCTGCCCTGCCCCGGAGGATCGCGGTGAGAGCCGATGCTGCCGCATCCTCCAGCGGTGTGGCAAACGCGATCCGGGTGAGGCCGGCATTGCGTGCTTTCACGATAAGCCCGGGCAGGTCTTCCGTTCCGGTTATTTCCGATACCCGGATATCCTTCCGGTTACCGGTCAGTTTCTGGAAGAAAGAGAGGAGGGCATTGCCTGCAAAATCCCTTCTGGTTACAACCCCGATGTGGTCGCCCGGCTGCATCCACCTGTTCACCCGGATTGCCCTCTTGGCCTTTGCCTCAAAATCGGCAATGAAATGCCCGCGGCAGAGGTGCTGGCCGGAGTACGGCTGGAAGACGATCCCGTCGTTTCTGCACTTGCTGCACTGCATGGGCTGATCCGATTAAATCTGGAAGACCGGAGATGTTTAAGGTTATGCCTGTATGCAGGGAAGATGTGATTTTATAGTCTGACACATAACCACTCTAACGATTATGGGCGTTGCAGCGGAGCAGATCCGCTCCCTTCACAAGTACGAGAGGACGATCCTCCTTGCTCTCGAGCGAGGCATGAAGCGGTACGCATGGGTGCCGCTCGAGCAGCTGAAGACCACGACAAACCTTGCGGAATCGGAGATCAACTACCGCCTTGCACGCCTCATCGAGTGGGGGATGGTTCGCTTCAACCCTGTCCCCTATGACGGGTACGCGCTCGTCTTCGGCGGTTACGACACCCTTGCCCTTTCCACGCTCACCAGCAAGGGCACCATCTCCGCCCTCGGGTCCCAGATCGGGGAAGGCAAGGAGTCGGTGGTGTACGATGCGCTCGGTCTTGGGCCGGTTGTCATCAAGTTCCACCGGGTCGGTGGGCGGTCGTTTGCCTCCGCCCGGCTCAACCGGGAATACATGCCCGAGGAGGGCCACTGCCCTTGGCTCATAGCCTCGCGAAAATCTGCGGAGCGGGAGTACGAGGCGCTCACCGCACTCCACCCAAAGGTGAGCGTGCCACTCCCGATCGGCCAGAACCGGCACACGGTCGTGATGGCGCTCATCAATGGTCAGAACCTGAACCGGTGCCGCTTGGAGGCCCCGCAGGAGATCCTTGACGAGATTCTTGAAAATGCCCACTTGGCATATAGAGCGGGAGTCATCCATGCCGATCTCTCCGAGTACAATATTCTCATCGAGGATGACAGGGTAGTCCTCATCGACTG
>CAZMCL010000080.1:0-7308 GCA_964564375.1 uncultured Methanoregula sp.
GCCGGAACGACAGGCGTGACCGCAACCGCCCCCGACACCATACCGGCCGGAGGGAGCCCCAGCGCCGCGAGCAGCAGCCTGCCCGGCCCCCGCAGCAGCGCCCGCCCCAAAAGGAAGATGCCGAAACAGATACCGATGAAGGAGAGACCGAACGCGACCGCTCATCCCCGCAGAACCGGCACCACCACCGCGGCCGGCCTCCCAGGAAGATCATCGATGAATGGGAAAACGACCCGTACTGCGAGTAGGGGGAAACCTTACTATCCGCCACTCCTTTTTTAAAAAGTATTTTTCAGGCCCGGGGATTTTTGCTCACATAGTAAAGCAAGATTGGTATGACCAGATAGGAGACGAGTTCAAGGACTGTAAGGAACACTTTGTTGGAGACGTGTGCGCTGCACTGGGAACTATTAATAAGGTCTCCACCACATACCGAGGATATAGCAGTAAGGTTTTCCCATCCGGTAAACCCAAAACAGAGAAGGAACACCACGGTAACAATAAAAAACACGGATTTTGTTCTTACCACAATACCACATTTTGAATTACAGTTTATTTAATTATTTCAATCGCTGGTAATTCTCTGTCATTATCAATGACCACCATGCACGACTGCCAGATACCGACCTGCTTTTTTTTATTGAAATCCCTGTCCTTTCGATCTTCATTCCTGCATCCGCAGTCTGTTCCAGAAAATAAAAAAGGTGAGGACGGGCATTGTCACGCCGGGCATGCTAAAAGATGTGTCCAGCTGCCGGTAAACAAACACGGAGGGGGCATTGTTTTTTTTATTCTTCGGGGATGTCGTTGCTCTCGTTTACATGACTGCACAGAATCCTGTCCCGGTACGGATGGCCGGAACGGATCAGTATCCGCAACAGATCCGGATTCTGGTGATATGGCGGATCATTGTCCAATTCTTATTAAGGATATTTCATTGCATTACCTTTATTATGGTAAAATTTAATAAATTGTATTAACGGACTGTTATCCATGAATTCGCGTTTTCCTTCAGTAGCACTTCTGCTCATCCTCCTCTGCCTCGGTTCAATGGTAATCGGTGCCGGTTGCCTCAAGGACAGCTCGGTTTCCGTCACCGGCATTACGGTAGGAGCCGAGAAAGTGACAGGAGGCGAAGTCACCCTGAACGTGACCACCGATCTCCAGAACTACTACGGGGTCTCCTCGGGAATCTCCCGTGTCCAGCTCAAAGCCTACGACACAGGCAGCGGTCTTGTGGCAGCTGAGGTTACGAATGATGCCGGTTTCCTTGGCATCCGCGGGTCAGGATCGGTCTCGCAGAGCATCGTCCTCCCGCGGAAGGGATCCTACCGTCTTGTCTGCACAGTCTTTGAGAACGGCCAGCGCAAGGGCCAGGGGGAGATGACCGTGTATAATCTCGAACGGCTGACTCCTGACAGCCAGCAGACCGGTCTTTCCATCTCCGATATTGATTTCCTGGTACAGAAGGTCTCGGGCGACAGGGCAGAGATCCGGACCGATATTTACTTCACCAACAATGGCGCTGCACCCAGTGATCCGTTCGATATCGAAGTCAAGGCAAAAGAGGAGGACGCCCGGTTGCTTGCCGACAAGCAGCGGGTTTCGGTTGCGAGCATCCGGCCCGATGCAACACGCGTGTCGAGCGTATCACTCTCGGTCCCCGACCAGTATAACTATGTGGTTGAAGTACTGGTCTGGAAGAACGATACTATCGTCAAGCGGGGCGAAGGCAATGTCCGGCTCCGGCCCGGCATGACGGTGGACAAGGACACGCAGTTCGTGACAAAACAGATCGAGACCTCGAAGTTTGTCCCGGCATCCGGGTCCGTGATGATGGCCCCGGCACCCTACCCGCAGCCGACACAATCCCCCGGCTTTGCAGCGCCGCTCGTCATCATCGCGCTCGGTTCCCTTGCCATGATTGCGCACTTGAGGGGGTGGCGGAGATGAGCAGTGAAGAGATCGAGAAGGGCGGGCAGGACGAATCGTTCTATATCCCGCCGGCAGGTATACCCATGACAAACGAGAAAAAAACCGGGAAGAAGAAACCGGGAGCCGACTGGCTCGGGGTTGTGTATATGGTTGTAGGGCTGTTCGTCCTGATCGCGGCGTTCCAGCTCTACTTTGTTATCCAGGAACTTATCCGGACCTGGATCTCCGACCAGTTCGTTCCGCTCGTCTCGGCCGTCTATTATGTCGTCGTTATCGTGGTCGGCATCTGGCTCCTCCGGGAATATATCCGGAACCAGTAATTTTTAGCCCAGCAGTCCGGGGAGATCTGCAGCGTTCACGACCCGCACCCCGATATTTGCCATGTCCCGCACATTGGCACGGTGCACCTCTTCCGATGCCGCACCGGTTGCGTCATCGACAAGAACCACCGGGTAATTGTACGCAATACCGTCGAAGACAGTGGTCCGGATACAGTTCGGGGTCTGGATGCCGCAGACGATAATGGTCGTAACGCCAAGGGTACGGAGCATCAGGTCGAGTTCCGTACCGATGAAGGCGCTCATCCGGGTCTTTTCCAGGACATATTCCCCGTTGCGGGGGGCAAGCTCGTTGATGATTGCGGCCCCATGAGAGCCGGCAACCGCAAACGGTTGTGTCCGGAAGAGATCCTGCCGGATGATCTCCACGTCCGAGCCGTCGGGCCGATGGACACGTACGATGTGGAAGACCGGCAGTGACCGCTTCCGGAATTCTTCGAGTACACACTGGATTTTTGGAATTACTGCCGGTGCCCCGGCCAATTTCAGCTGTTTTCCTTCCAGTACAAAATCGTTCTGCATATCGATGATCAGGAGTGCTGCCTTTCCCATAGGGATTCCCCGGATAGACTATTTTAGAGCCGGGACATAATAACTCTGCAACAGTTTTAGGAGCGTGCCATGGACCCGATCCTGCAGTGTGCAAGCCTCGTTCTCACCGGGATTTTGTCGGGAACTGCCTCCGGGCTCTTTGGCGTCGGGGGCGGGTTTTTGATGACCCCGGTCCAGTTCTGGCTGTACACGGGCAGCGGGATCGACAGCACGCTTGCCACGCGGCTGGCTTTCGGGACATCGCTTGCCGTAATGATCCCGACGATGGCGAGCGGGGCGCTCGCCCATCACGCCCGCGGATCCGTGAACTGGCAGGCCGCCATCCCGATGGGGTGCGCCGCGGTCTTCGGGGCAATCGCAGGAGGCACGTTTGCGGCTCACCTCCCGGGCCACGTGCTCCGGGGAATATTCGCCTTTCTCCTTATCCTGATGGCCATCCGCATGGTCTGGCATATCCACAGCTGCCCGGTCTGCGAGCCCCGCGGGTCAACCGGTATCTACCTCCTTCTCGGTTTTCTCATCGGCATCGTTTCGGGACTTGCGGGGATAGGAGGGGGCATTTTACTCGTGCCTATTCTTGTAATCCTTTTCGGGTACTCCATGCACACCGCCGTAGGCACTTCATCGGCCTGCCTCATCTTCTCCTCGGCTGGCGCCGTTTCTGCATATGTCTTCAATGGGCTGGGCGTGGCAGGACTGCCCCCATTCTCGGTTGGCTACGTGGACCTTGTCACGTTCGCTATCCTTGCCGTAACCACTATCCCGCTTGCCCGCGTTGGCGTGCGGTTCGCCCACTCCTGCTCCGGCCGCAATCTTCAGATTGTATTTGCCCTGGTGCTGGTCCTGATTGGCGTGATGATGCTCGTGTAGCGGGTGAAAAAAAAGGGTTTACTGGTATTCCGGCGGCTGCACCTGCTTTGGCAGCCCACCCTTGAAGTGCTGCTGGATCTTGTCGTAATATTGCCGGAGGTTGTCGTTCATGGTCGGGTGCACCTTGTTCTGTGCAGCCTCAAAGTGGCGTTTTGCCACTACATCGGTGCCTTCGCGGAGGGCGAGCATGCCTGCTTCGCGGCAAAGAGATTCAAGGTCGGAACCGACAAATCCCTCGGTCATCCCTCCGAGTTCGGCGGCAAGGGCTTCGCGTGCAGGATCGGTGAAAGTGAGGTTCTTCTCGGAGAGGATCTCGACAAAGCGTTTTCTCCGGGTTCCGCGCGAGAGGCCGGTTGCATCCTCTGCGGGCGGGACAAACACGGTTTTCACATCCGCAATGGTGATGGCTTTATCCGTTCCCAGCTTCTCGACCAGTTCACAGAGAGCATTCTCATCCAGTTTCGTGGTCAGATCCACGACCTCTGTGATGCTTGAACCTTCGAGCGGCATGAAGCGAATATGGATCCCGATAATCTTCTTCCGGTCCTCGAGTCCGGGTTCGCCTATATAGACGAGACGATCGAAGCGGCCTGCACGGAGCAGGGCCTCATCGACGTAATCCGGTTTATTTGTCGCACCCAAGATGACAACATCTTTGAGTTCGACAAGTCCGTCCATCTCGGTCAGAATCTGGTTCAGTACATTGTCAAGATATTTGGAATTGTTAGAAGAGCTCCGAACTGGAGCGATTGAATCGATTTCATCAAAGAAAATAATGGAGGGGGCCACTTGCCGGGCTTTCTTGAAAATATCCCGTACTGCCTTTTCACTCTCTCCAACATATTTGGATAACAGCTCTGGCCCCCGTATCGGGATGAAGTTTGCACCACTTTCCGATGCAACCGCCTTTGCAATCAGCGTTTTTCCTGTCCCGGGCGGACCGTAGAGGAGGATGCCGCGGGGGGGTTCTATTCCCATATCTTCAAGCTTCTGGGGATTGGTCAGCGGGAGCTCGACTGCCTCGCGGACTTCGGTCTTTGCAGCGTCAAGTCCCCCGACATTCTCCCATTTCACATGCGAGACCTCGAGCATCACTTCCCGCATCGCGCTCGGGCCCACATCGCGCTGGGCGCTCCGGAAGTCGTTTGCGTACACCCTGAGCGTATCCAGTATCTCGGCCGGGATCTCATCTGCTTCAAGATTGAGGTCCGGCAGGTAGCGGCGCAAGGCCCGGATGGCAGCTTCCCGGGACAGGGATTCCAGGTCGGCACCCACAAACCCGTGCGTCTGCTTGGAGAGGAGATCAAGGCTCACATCTTCAGCAAGGGGCATTCCGCGGGTATGGATCTTCAGGATCTCGATCCGGTCGGGTTCGCTCGGAACACCAATCTCGATCTCCCGGTCAAAACGACCGGGACGCCGCAGGGCAGCATCGATTGCATCGACACGGTTTGTTGCACCGATAACGATGACCTGCCCGCGTTCCTCAAGACCGTCCATCATGGTCAGGAGCTGGGCAACGACACGGCGCTCGACCTCACCCGTCACTTCCTCGCGCCGGGGGGCGATGGAGTCCAGTTCATCGATGAAGACAATCGAGGGGGCGTTCTCGCGGGCCTCCTCAAAAATCTCCCGAAGCCGCTGCTCGCTCTCCCCGTAATATTTCGAGATGACCTCGGGGCCGGCGATATGGATGAAGTGCGCACCACTCTCGCTTGCTACCGCCTTTGCGATCAGCGTCTTACCCGTGCCGGGCGGGCCGAATAGGAGGACGCCCTTGGGAGGTTCGATCCCAAGCTTCTGGAAGAGTTCCGGGTGCCGGAGCGGGAGCTCGATCGTCTCGCGCAAGCGCTGGAGCTCGTCTTTTAACCCGCCGATATCCTCATACGAATATTGCTTGATCCCCTCGAATCCCGATTCGGGTTTATCGGAGAACTCGACCTGGGTATCTTTGGTGATGATGACTGCTTCTTCAGGCTCCAGTTCAACCACCTTGAACCCGACCATCGGTGAATGGACAAAGGGCATGCCAAGGGGAACAGGGATTAGATCATTTTTTGATATGGGGAAATCGATCAGGACGCGGGAAAAATTGGGGTTGCCGGCGAGGTTGATATTTTTCGGGAGTCCTTCGGGCGGGGCCAGCACTACGCGTTTTGCCTCTATTTCGCTGGTAACCTTCTTAACGGTAATCTTGTCACCTAACCCGACCCCGGCATTGGTACGGGTGAAATTATCAATGCGGGCTTTCTGCTGGTTCCAGTCCTCGACAAGCGACCGCCAGACCTTGGCAACGGTCTTTTTCTTGCCCTCAATCGTGACAAGATCGCCGGGAGAAATTTTTAAAAACAGCATCGTCTCTGGATCCAGCCGGGCCTTCCCGCCACCCTGGTCGCCCGGATAGGCCGAGTCCACTTTCAATTGTAGTTCGGGGGTTTGCACTTCTGGCATTACCTTAAAGGTCATATACGCAGGGATTTATAGGTACTGTAAATGCGACTCCTCATTTTCGATCCCTTCCACGGTGCAGCGGGTGACATGATCACCGGTGCCCTGCTCGATTGCGGGGCGGACGAAGTGCTTGTCCTTATGGCGATGCGGGCGGTCGTAGCGGAGCCATCGCTCTCCCGCGTTACCCGTGCAGGAATCCGGGCGGTGAAGGTGGACACCCATGCTACACCGGCCCACCGGACGTTTGAAGAGGTCATGGAACGTCTCGACGAAGCCGCCACCCATATCCCGGCACCGGCCCTTGCCATGGCCCGCCGGGTCTTTGAACGGATACGAAAGGCCGAGGAGGAGGTGCACGGGGCGCAGGCCCACTTCCACGAGGTCGGGGCGGACGATGCCATCGCGGATATTGTCGGGGCCTGCACAGCACTGCACGCGCTCAATGTTGAAGGAGTACTTGTCCGCACCATCACGACCGGCCACGGCACGGCCCAGGGATCGCATGGCACCTTCCCTATCCCGGCACCGGCAACTGCCCTGATCCTCCGGGATGCGGGGCTGGCGTCAGTTGCCGGCAACCACATGGGCGAACTCTGTACCCCGACCGGTGCGGCCCTGCTCGCGGAGTTCGCCACACTCACCACACCCGGGCCAACAGCATATACCATCCTTTCCGTGGGGTACGGCGCAGGCACCCGCGATCCCCACCAAGCCCCGAACGTTGTCAGGGTGATGCTCGTTGAATCGGAGGAAATGGCTGGTAATCTCGCGGAAGACACGGTCGATATCCTCGAGACGAACGTTGACGACGTGAGCGGCGAGGTGATCGCCCATGCCATCGGGCGCTTCATGGAGGCTGGAGCCCGCGACGCGAGCGCCATTCCTGTCATTATGAAGAAAGGAAGGCCCGGAAATCTCATACGGGTTATCAGCCTGCCTGAGACGAGCCCGGCCCTTGCAGAACTGATGGCTGCCGAGCTCGGAACCCTCGGGATCCGCTGCATCCCGGCCATCCACCGCTTCATCTCGGAGCGGGCCGTCCACGAAGTTGAAGTGGTTATCACAGGACAGACGCGGAAGATGCCGGTCAAGTGCGGGGTGATGCACGGCCGGATCTACACTCTCAAGGCCGAGTTTGACCCGGCCAGGAACTGGGCAGCCG
>CAZMCL010000081.1:0-7280 GCA_964564375.1 uncultured Methanoregula sp.
AACCTTGCGGCAACACTCACCATAAAAAGACGCTATCCCTCGGTACAGGTGGTTGCCCGGGCAACAGACCCGGTCAACGGCCAGAAGCTCACGGCCGCGGGGGCCGAAGTTGTCCTCTACCCGCAGGAAGTGGTAGCCCGCTCCGCGATCCTCCAGATCCGAAAGCAGCACGCGGGCAGGATTGCCCAGCGCCTCTTCACCCTCCTTGCCGGGTGGGAAGGCACGCTTGGGATCATCACCCACAAGAACCCGGACCCGGACGCCATTGCCTCTGCCATCGCGCTTGCCGGGATCGCAAAACATGCCAATCCCAAAACCCTTGCCACGCGGATCTTCTACGAAGGCAACATCGGCCACCAGGAGAACCGGACGTTTGTGAACCTGCTGGATATCAAGATGGAGCGCCTGACCCCCGAAGTCCTTCTCCAGTGCAACTACCTTGCGATGGTGGACTGTTCGGGTCCCGGCTCCAACAACGATGTCCCGCCCCAGACAAAGATCCACATCGTCATCGACCACCACAGGGATGGCAAATACACCCCCGCACAGGGGGCATTCACCGACATCCGCCCGGGCGTAGGTGCCACGGCAAGCATCATCACCCAGTACCTGCAGGAACTGGACGTGCCGGTTGACAAACGGGTGGCAACCGCCCTTCTCTACGGTATCCGGACCGACACCAAGGACTTCCGGCGCAATGTCACCCCGCAGGACTTAAACTATGCCGGCTTCCTCCTGCCCCTGACCGACGCTGACCTCCTTGACAAGATCATGTCGCCGTCCATGTCGCAGGAGACTCTGGACGTGATCGGTACCGCCATCACCCGGCGCAAAGTCCAGAGCGGGTATCTCTTTTCCAACGTGGGCTTCGTGATGAACCGTGACGCGTTGCCGCAGGCTGCCGACATCCTTATCACGCTCGAAGGGGTGAACACGGCACTCGTGTACGGGATTACGGACACAGCGATCGTCATCTCGGCCCGGAACCGCGACATCCGGCTGCATGTGGGAAACGCCCTGTCAGAAGCGTTCGGGGAGATGGGAGATGCCGGCGGCCACCCGAACATGGCAGCCGCACACCTCCCGCTCCACTACTTCGGGCAGGTGGAGGACAAGGAGCGGCTTCTCGAGATCGTAATCGAGCCGGTGCTCCAGAAGTTCAAGAACCTTGTCGGACTTGAGAATGAGGGCAAGAAAAATGGCGGATTATAACCGGAACACACACGAAATTTCACCTGTGCCGGTCAGGGCAGGTGAAGGGACGGGCACAGAATATGAGACCGTGAGGAGGAACCATGCAGTTTGCTGAATGGGAGCCCCATTACCGGGAGATCCTCGAATACTTCGGGTTCGACCGGGACGCGGACGAGGAAGCTGCCCGGCTCCTCGCCTCGCTGCTCGATCATGACAACCTCCTTTCGCTCGCTTCGCTGACGGATGGCAACGAGGTCACGATCTGCGGGAACGCCCCCTGCCTTAACGAAGATCTCGGGAAGGTAAACGGTGTCATCTTTGCCGCCGATGCCGCTGCAGAGGTGCTTGATTCCCGCGGCATCCGCCCGGATGCGATCTTTACGGACCTTGACGGGGCGACGGACCGGTTCATCGAGTTGAACCGCGAGGGAACGATCATCGTCATCCACGCCCACGGCGACAATATGCCGCTCCTTCACCACTGGGTACCCCGTTTCACCGGCAAGGTCGTCGGGACAACGCAGGCAGCGCCGCTCCCCCGCGTGTACAACTTCGGGGGCTTCACGGACGGTGACCGGGCAGTCTTTGCAGCCGATGAACTGGGCGCTTCGCATATCACCCTTGCTGGTTTCGACCTTGACGACACGAATGTGGACCCGATGAAGCGCGGGAAACTCTTCTGGGCGCGGAAGCTTCTTGCCCTGATCGGGCACGAGGTATGAGCCTCACCGCATTCATCCTTGACGGGTACGTGGACGAGCCGGCATGTCTTGGCGTGCCGCCGTACATCTCCCCCTACATCCGGACGGTGGCGGGGGTTCTTTCATCGCGTGGTCACGCGGTCCGGTACATCACCATCGACCAGCTGAGGAAGGAACCGCTGCGGACCGCGGAGCTGAACGCAGCGTCGGTGCTTGTTATGATTGCCGGCATTACTGTGCCGGGAAAGTACCTTGGCGGCACGCCAGCAACCCTTACCGAGATCCAGCAGGTCGGGCACATGGTCCGGGGACCGAAGAAATTTATCGGCGGCCCTATCGCGTTTGGCTATTCCGGGGAAGGCGGTCAGAAGGCGGTTCGGCAGGTTATCGGGGGGTTCGATGCCCTGCTTACCGGAGAACCGGCCATAGCGCTCGACAATTACCTTGCGGGAAACGAACCCGCGGGAGCGCTGGACTACTCCCGCACCGACCCGTGGAGCATTGCGGGTGCCGGCGTGATCGATCAGCACCCCGACTTTCCGTACGTGATGTGCGAGCTGGAGACTGCCCGGGGCTGCTCCCACGGGGCAACGGGCGGCTGCTCGTTCTGCACCGAGCCGTTCTATGGCATGCCCCGGTACCGAAGCATCGCGGCAGTTGCCGGGGAGGTCGCAGCCCTCCACAATGCCGGGGCCCGGCACTTCCGCGTGGGCCGGCAGCCGGATATCCTTGCTTACGGGGCCGGGGCAGGGGAGTTCCCGGCGCCGGTGCCAGAGAAGCTGGAACAGCTCTTCTCCGGAATCCGCACTGCGGCCCCGGACCTGAAAACCCTCCACATTGATAACACCAACCCGGCAACCATTGCCCGGCACGAGGATGCTGCCCGGGAAGCCCTGCGGGCGATTATAAGGCACCACACCCCCGGGGATGTAGCTGCATTCGGGATGGAAACCGCGGACCCGGTTGTTGTTGAGGCCAACAACCTGAAGGCATCGGCCGACGAGGTCTTCCGGGCGATCCAGATCGTCAACGAGGAAGGTGGGAAGCGGCGGGACAATGTGCCCGAACTCCTTCCCGGGATTAATTTTGTCTGCGGCCTTGCGGGCGAGACGGTGCAGACGTACGATCTCAACGAGCAGTTCCTCGACCGTGTTCTCAGGGCTGGCCTCATGGTCCGGCGCGTGAACATCCGGCAGGTGATGCCCTTTGAGGGGACACCGGCATACGCCAGCAACACGCTCGGGAAGCACGACCGACGGTTCAAAGCCTTCAAGGAATATGTCCGCAGCAGAATCGATCTCCCGATGCTCAGGAGGGTCTTTCCCGTCGGGACAGTTCTTAACGATGTGCGGGTCGAGGTCTCGGGGGATCTCTCGTTCGGGCGGCAGCCGGGTTCCTACCCGATCCTTGTCGGCATCCCGCTCCGGCTCCCGGAACGCACGGTGCTTGATGCCGTGGTGGTGGACTGGGGTATGCGATCCGTTACGGCGCTGCCGGTTCCTGTTGAAATCAATAAACTGCCTGCATCTGCGGTCAGGTGGCTGCCAAGTATCGGTAAGAAGAAGGTGGCGGCGGTTATTGCAAAGCGGCCGTTCCGGGATCTTGAGGCGTACCGGAAGGTGGTGGGGATGTCGGTAATCGATCCGCTGATAGTGTTTTCATAGATCCGGTTCCCGGTGTGCGGGATCCCGGCAGGTTTAGAAATATTCCATAAAACCTCAGGAACTGAATCCGCTCAAACCCGAAGTGCAATACTGTCGTAGTTATTTCCCGGTATATGGGCCGGTATGCACGAAAAAAATTGTATTATGACCTGCGTTTTTTTAACAGCACGAAAATACCTGCTAATCCCCCAATAATGATCAACACATTAGCGGGAGCTTCCCTCTCATCAGTATGAGGGATATTGGCATCAGCCTGCTTCTGGACTTGTGCGGCCTCTTCATTCCGCCCCAGTTTTTTGAGGAGAGTCACTTTTTCGTTGAGCAGATTATAATCATCGGGTTCTGCTGAAAGCTGGGAATTCACACAGTTCAGTGCATTCTCATTATCGCCGGTCTTTTTGTAAACATTGGCTTTACTCGCAAGCACAGATCGGATCTTTTGCTTTGCGAGCGGGGTCAGATCCTGTGCCGTGGGTGCCCAATGCGTATTCATGTAATCCCTGTCCATCACGGTTCCGATTTGATTATATCGTGCGTCTTTTGTTGACCATTCAACCTCTTTCTCTTCTATTGCAACGCCATAATTTTCAAGAGATTTATCATACGCATGAAGGGCATCTTCATAGTCACCTTGCCTCGCATACTGGTCTCCGGCAGTCTGCCAGTCCTCGCCATTATATGTCCACTTCGGTTTGGCAAACCCGAAAAATTGATGACTGAGCATTTCTTCCACCGTTTCAGGTGTTTGGTCCCCCAGAGCAAAGGCCGGTGCAATGCAGGCTGATAGTAATAAAAACGTGCATAAAATCGAAAATTGTGTGATAATTTTCATTGGAAATGATTGCTGATAAAAACATAAATAGCAATCCCATTTATGACTGAAAAATAAAAAATTCGGGACCCGTTAATAAAATACCCGGACAAATCCTTCGGATTTCTGAGAACAGATTCTCTGGCCTCTTGTTTCAGAAGAAAAATCATATCCGTCAATAGTTAAAAATTAAAATCACCCCAGGAACAATTCAGGACAGTTTTTCAATCAGTAAATGAAAGATCCTGACAGGAATTTCATGTTTTGTGGCGAATGCGGGATCGAGAATCCTGATACAAATCAATTTTGTAAAAATTGTGGAAAACCGTTGAAGAAACGCCCGGTAGAGCAAATACCTGCGGAATATCCAACTCCGGCAGCTGCTGCACCACCCGTTTACCCACCCGCGGGTTTGGTGTCGGCACAGGCACCGGTGCAACCAGTATCCCCGGGCGAAGGTACGGGGGCACCCAGGAGCCGGAAGGCCATGGTTGCAAGTATTATCTTTGGGGTGGCATCCGTGCTTTTCCTGCCCTATATCTTCGGAGCCCTTGCCATCATCCTTGGTATATGGGCAATCTCTAAAAAAGACAACCTGGGTGTGATTGGGGTTGTTATCGGCACTCTGGTTATTGTTGTTGATTATTTTTACCTGGTAATTTTTCCCTGATTTTTCATCGGGGCCTCCTCTCTTTTCGATCCTTGTTTGTCCGGCCCCCGCTACCGTTCATCTTCCCGCTTCTGCCCCGTCATGAGAAAAACGGTAAAACACCGCAGATCGCCGCAGGAGTCGGGTTTAACCGGCATTGCCGCGGTACAGTTCCGAATAGTGCAAAAACCGGCCCGCTCAAACTCCTTTTTCAAAAGTGACCTGTCGAAACCGGCATGGGCCACATGCTCTGAGCTCCGGTGGAATTTCCCGTAATCCTTGTCAAGGTCCGCGATACACAGGTATCCGCCGGGTTTAACTACAGACGATAAATGATCGAACAGCCGGGGAATGTTATCGATATGGTGGAGCGTCATGCTGCTGACCACAAGGTCATACGTGCCTTCCCAATCATCAGAAGTTTCGAGGTCCATTAGCCTGGTTGTCACATTGGTCAGGCCCTTCTCCTTTATTTTGGATCCGATTACCTCCAGCATCCCCGTCGAGCTGTCAATGCCGGTGATGGACCGGACGTGCGGCTGCAGCAGCAGGGTCAGAAGGCCGGTGCCGCAGCCAACCTCAAGGACGTCCATTTCGGGCGTCAGGCATATCTTCTCCTGCAGGGCCCGGCCCACGTCTTCTGCCAGCCTGACCCGGTACGGGTTCTCATCCCACATGACTGCCCCGGCATCAAAATCCCGTTTTTCTCCTGCCATCGTGCTCACTGGCTTAATTGTCCGTTGGCAGAGATAAAAATGGCGGGAAGCCCACTGATGGCCAGGAGGCGTATGTCTGAATGGTGCGGGGGACCGGGGAATTTTAACAACCCGATTCACCCGGAAAATGACGAGTACGCATCGATTCTTTACGTTTCTTTTCTGGCCCGGATAAAAATGATCGATTTAATACAGGGTCAGTATAAAACCAATGCAATCTGCAGATTTACAAACAGACGGGTATGAACCATGGCACCTACTGATCCTTCGGACAATGGCAGGACCTGCCCCAAATGTCACCAGCCGCTCTCGCCGGGTGTGAAGTTCTGCGAGACCTGCGGAGCACGAATCGAACAACTCCCGGCCTGCGCCCACTGCGGGGCACCGCTCTCGCCCGGTGTAAAGTTCTGCGAATCCTGCGGCAAACCTGTAGCCGGTCCGGCCCCGGAACAAGGGAGTCCTGTGGTCGCACCGGAGCTGGCAGAACCGGAACCTCCTGTCCAGCCCCCGGAACCCGCTGAGGTGACCGAGCCGGAGCCTGCTCATCCAGAATCTCCCGAAGAACCCGAACCGGGTCCTGAAGCTCCCACGGCACCAGATGAAGCGGAAATTCCGGACGAGAGAGCAGAAGCCGAACCGCCCGTTGAGGAGCCGGCAACGTCCCCATCTTCGGCTCCGCAACCGGCAGCAGTTGCCGGCGCCGGCTCATCGCAGAAAACCCTCATCATCGCCGGGATCGTGGGGTTCCTTATCATTGCGGCCCTAGCATTCTTTGTCCTCCTCCCGATGCTCTCCGGCACATCTGCTGATGGCGGGAACGGGGCGGCCGCTGGTGCCACTTCAACGGCTGCATCAACGATGCCGGCAACAACTCCTGATAGTGCAGCAGAGTCCTTCGAAACGCTGCCAACGCAGAGACTCCCCGTCAATCTTGAAGTGGTCTACCAAGTGGAACGCAGCCCCGTCAACGGCATAGTCACGGTCACGTTCTCCGGCGGCTCGGGCCTGAACGGGATTGCCGAAACCCTCATCACGGTGACACGGTCGGACGGGCAGGTCATGACAAAGTCGTGGAAACCTTCCAGGATCGGAGATTCTGTGACCGTGCAGGGAACCGTGATGACCGACCGGGTCGAGGTGATCACCAACTTCTACAATGGCGAATCGTACCGGTGTTTCGACGAGATCTTTGAGTATAAGAAAAGGGTCTGATCATTTTTTTTAAAGGAGCACAGGCAGCCTATATCTGCCGGAGTTCCGTTACTTTTAAAATATCCGTCCGGGTGACGATCCCGAGGATCTTCCCGTCCTGCACTACCGGGATCCTGCCGATGTCATTCGAAGACATGATCCGCAGGGCGTCCATGACCGGTGCCGTAGGCGGGAGCGTGATGACTTCGCGGCTCATGACATCCCGCACCTGCATGGCATCGCGGTCGATAGGCGAGGTGCGGTTCAGGTCGGCAAGCGTGATGATGCCGATAAGCGTGTCACGTTCCACCACCGGAAAGCCAAGGTGCTTGCTTGCATACATCATGCTCACTA